>JAYOII010000584.1:0-1504 GCA_038118685.1 Opitutia bacterium | reverse complement strand
ATGGACTGACTTTACTTTCGCTTCGCCTCGGGAAAAGGAGTTTTGGGACAAGATTCCGGACTGGTCGAACCTTCCGCCGGAGGGGGCGGGAAGTCCCTTGATTCCCCAACTGCGCAGGGACCTTAACGGCAAGGCTCTGTCCAAGGATGTGTCCGGTGGATATACCGGCTATGCGAAGAAATTGACCCTTCCCGGGCAAAGAACGATTTACCAACTCCAAAACGGTTGGGTCACCAGAACCATGACTTGGGGGAAAGATGGCCGGAAGCTGGAGGACGGCGCTTACAAGGTTGGCATGAAGGATGGTCTTTGGGTTGCCTACGACGAGACGGGGAAGATTCATTCACAGGTCACTTACCAAGCCGGCCAAATCGTTTCTTTGCCTCAACCAACCGGAAAAACAGCCCGATGAGATCACTTCTGTCCTTCCTTCTGGTTTCTTTGTTTGCCTTCTCCGGGAAAGCCAAGCCCAACTTCGTGGTCGTCTTGGTTGACGATCATGCCTTCGAGGCCATTTCCGCTTATGAAACCTATCTTCAGGACTTCGCCAAGACTCCGGCGATCGACCGCCTGGCCGCGGAAGGCATGCGTTTTGACAACTTTACCTGCGCCAATTCAATCTGCTCGCCCAGCCGGGCATCCATCCTGACCGGCCAATACAGTCACAAGAACGGAGTCACCGGGCTCAACGGCAGCATAAACGATGATTCGCCCCAATATCCCGAGGAGTTGAACAAAGCCGGCTATCAAACCTGGTTGGTGGGCAAGTGGCACCTCAAGAGCCAGCCCACGGGGTACGACAAGCACATGGTTGTAAAAGGGCAGGGCAAGTATTTTGACCCGGTCTTCAACGGGAGCGAAGGCACGTGGGAACGAACAGGCTACTCCACCGACGTCTACACCGACATTGCCATGGATTGGCTTGAAAAGCGCGACGAAAACAAGCCGTTCCTACTTTGCCTCCAATTCAAGGCGCCTCATCACGACTACGGTCATGCCGCCCGCTACGACAACCTGTTGGCGGATGTTGCCGCCCCCGAGCCTCCTTCTCTTTACGAAGACGCGCGCAGCGGCAATTCCAATCTCAAGAAGGAGTTTTTGAGGCGGACCAAGTTTCATATGCTTCACTCCGGGGGCAACCCGAACCAGCAAGCCGAGGGCAATGCCTACTACTATCGTCACTTGAGGGACAAAGCCCCCAACAGGATGTGGGAACACGATCCGAAGAGCGACAAGGACAAAATTCGCGTCGCTTACCAGCACATGATCCACAAGTACGTCCGATGCGTCGCCGGCAATGACGACAACCTGAAGCGAATCCTTGATTATCTGGATCAAGAAAAGCTGACCAAGGACACGGTCGTGGTCTACACCTCCGATCAAGGGTATTGGCTCGGTCAGCACGGATTTTACGACAAGCGCCTGATTCTCGAGACCTCCGTCCGCATGCCGTTTCTCATCCGCTATCCCCGTCTGATCAAACCCGGTTCGGTAAACTCCAACC
>JAYOII010000583.1:0-1507 GCA_038118685.1 Opitutia bacterium | reverse complement strand
CTTCTCACTGAAATCGATAACAATCTTAAGGGCCTGACGTTCACCTTTGGCCAAGGCGGTCATGACTTCGTGGGTTTCCTCGAGGGTGCAATGCCCCTCGATGAAGGTTGCGAGCTCGGACTCGATCCCGGGAAGGATTTTCACTGCCTCTTCAAATGCCTTCAAGTCGAAACCGTAGGTTCCGACCAAGGAGATCTCGTTGGAGACTACGGTCTGGAGCGGAAGATCAACCTGCTTGGCCAAGTTCCCGATCAGAAGGATCGTTCCTCCTTCCGCCACCATTTCCACGGCTTGGTCGAAGGATGCTCCTATTCCAACTGCATCGATGACCAAGTCCGGCCGGTTTCCTAACTCGTCCTCGACCTTTTGGGCAATTTGAGTCGATTGATCCGCAGGATCGACTCGTACGGTCTTCCCACCGAAGGATCGGGCCCGTTCGAGCTTTTCTGCGATCGGATCGAGCACGAGGGTTTGTTCGATCTCACGACTCCGCGCCACGAGCAGCGAGCACAGTCCGATGGTGCCCGATCCGATGATGGCGACCGATTTGGGAGAAATGCCCTTTTCTTCCAATCGGTGAAAACCGTGCAGGGCGACCGCCACCGGTTCGGCGAGTACGCTTACCTCGGGGGGGATGTCATCCGATACGGGAATGGCGTTGCGGGCGGGCAAGGCCAGGTATTCGGCCATGGCGCCGCGTGTCCCGAGATTGACGCCCACCACCCGCTTGTTGAGGAAACTGGGGTCTCCCTCTTCAGCGGAAGGCGCCTCGTCGGAAAGGACGTTGAATACGGTGACCCGTTGTCCGATCGTCCGGTCCGTGACGTCATCCGCCCGCTCGACGACTCTTCCAACCACTTCGTGTCCCATGACCATGCCGGGGGCCCGCCTTCCGCTTTCCCCGGTAAACCCATGCACGTCGCTTCCGCAAATGCCGACCGATTCCATTTTGATCACAACCTCGCCGGGCGCCGGGTCGGGTTTGGGCAGATCCCGCAGGGTCATTTTCCATGGTTCTTCATATACCAATGCTTTCATCGCATAGTTCATTAGCTTAGGGATGGACCGCAATCGAGCAGATTTCTTCGTGCTCGGCTCATTGATTCGGGAAATCTTGTTTGTTCGAATGGGCAACGGGCTTGTTCTTCTGCCTCGGGTTGCCTTCGGAAAGAATTGTGGTTGCATGACTTTTCGTTTGGCATGAAAATCGAGTAATGGATACGTTGATTCCGATTCTTGGGGCGGGGGTTTTTCTCATTGTTCTCGAGCGGATTATTCCCGACCAAAAGTTGCCTCACGTAGACGGATGGTGGTTTCGAGTGGTCGTGATCAATATTCTCCAGTTGGGGGTGGTCGTCTTGGCCATGAATACTTGGGACAAGTGGTTTCAGAGTTCCAACTGGCAGATCTTTCAGTTGGCCGGAGTACCCGATTTCCTCGGTGGCCTGCTTGGCTACTTTGCCGTGACCTTGTTTTTCTACTGGTGGCACCGTTTGCGTCACGACGT
>JAYOII010000582.1:0-1517 GCA_038118685.1 Opitutia bacterium | reverse complement strand
GTCCCAGAGAGTGTAAACTTTCCTCCCCTCCGAGTCCCGGTGCCGAACCTCGCCGACCCGGTCCGCCACGACCCTCATGTCAACCTCTTCCTCCTTGGCCAACTGCTCGAGCATACCGAGATATTCATAACCCTCGTCTCCAGCCTCGTGTGAAATAACGAGCTTACAACGGGGATCTTTGAGCAAACTGACCAACTTGATCGCCTGCTCTATCCCTTTTCGCGGAACGACGCGGGTGGGTTGAAGGATAAAGAAATCATCTTCGGCAAGACCGAGCTCCTTGCGGACGTCCGAGGCATATTCGTCCGCCGGGTCCGGAGCGTTGTCGAAATCAAACACGTTTGGAATCACCAACGAGGAAATTCCCTTCCGCAAGGCAAGCTGCTCCTGAGCCTCTTGGTTGATCACGACGTCCCTCATATTGGAAAGTTTAGGAGGGAAACTCATATCCAGGTATTCGGGGATCGAATTGACCGAAAAACGGGTTCTCTCCCAAAAAAAGTCATGATGATGGGCAATGGCGGGCATTCTCGTCTCGGAAAGGAATTCAGTAAGAGCAATTCCGAGCGGTATGTGCATCGGGATCGCGAGACAATTCTGTGGGATCAGAACGTCGATGTCGAATTTATCGACGAAGTGATAAATCGTACTTTTCAAATAATCGGCCAAAGCCCTTATTCTCTCAGTTACGAAACGGTCCCTTTGGTCGCTTCCCCATATCCGTTCATTGATCCACTTGTTTTCCGAAAAGGCAAAGTATGCCTCGGGCACGACGTGACTGATGTCGGGATTTCGGTCGCTCTGACCGCTGTACCAGTAACTCACGTGCCGGTCATCCCAAAGCACTTCGGCCCACTTGGCGCTCTCGAGAGAAACTCCGTCCTGCCCCGCAAACCGGGTTGAAATAAAGCCAATGTTTTGTGCCATAAGGAAAAAACGGGAAAAGAAAACCTGCCCGAAAAACGGTCTTAGCCTTGATGCAGGAAACGGACCTTTTTTTCAACAACTAAAAAAAAGGCAAAATTTGTAATGGCATGATTGTTCATTATTCAATAGTTCGATACGCAATGACTATTGAATCAATCACAAAGGAAACCTCCTTGGAATCCTTGCTCAAGAAAATTCCCGAACAAATGGAAAGACTGAAGGCGGTTCGCGAAACTTGCCTGACCGACGCCGTTCTTCTCGGGGAAATTCCTTCGCCGACCTTTGGCGAGGAGGAACGCGTTAGGCTTGCCTTGGATCGCTTCAGGGAAAACGGACTGGATGATCCTGAAATCGATGAATTCGGGAACGCGTCCGGGACCCTCCCCGGAACCGAAGGCGGTGCGTCGATCCTCGTGACGGCCCATGCGGATTCCGTGTTCAGCGCGGACACGCCCCACGTTCTCAATGTCGGCCCCGATTCCATTACGGGACCCGGAATTGCGGATAACGCAATCGGATTGGCTGCGGTCGTCGGGCTTCCCAGGCTACTCGAGCACCTGGGAATCCGACTCAAGGACGACTTGTTGCTA
>JAYOII010000581.1:0-1528 GCA_038118685.1 Opitutia bacterium | reverse complement strand
CCTGCTTCAAGCTCCGACGACGTCGGAGCAGCCCTCACCGAGCAAGAAAAGAAGCACCCTTTCAGCCTCCTGGTTTTCGGCGGCGGATATTCCCCTTCGGGAAACCAAGTTTCCCTCGAGAGCAACGTGAAATATTTCCGGAGAGTACGCTCGAACATGGGACTTGGGGAAGCCGCCATGAAAACTTACTTTGCCGATGGCAAAAGCAAGGACCGGGATCTCCAATTTTTCGATCCGACCTTTCGTATCCCTGAAACAAACCAAATCATGGCCGAACTGCTCGGATCCAGCCGGGGTATCGCCAACCAATACAGGGACAACGACTTGCAGGCTGACGACGTGTCCTCCATCGGAGCTCTCGACAAATGGATAAGCTTGAGGACAAAACAAGGGGGAAATCAGACCAACTTGATTTATTTCACCGGACACGGAGGTAAGGCGGACAAGAAAACTCCCCATAACACAACCGCCTTCCTTTGGAACAATTCCCGCCTCAAGGTTTCCGACTTCGTTAAGAAGCTGGACAAACTGCCGAAAGATCAGCCCTGCCTATTGGTCATGGTCCAATGTTACAGCGGAGGCTTCGCCAACGTCATTTTCAAGGAAGGAAACCCCGAGAAAGGTCTTTCAGATTATCCCCGGGCGGGTTTTTTCGCCACTGTGAAAGACCGGGTGGCAGCGGGTTGCACCCCCGACATCAGGGAAAAGAACTATCATGAATACAGCACCCGTTTTTGGGAAGGCCTTTGCGGAGAAAGCAGGATTGGCGAGAAAACCAAGCAACCGGACTTAAACAAAGACGGCAAAACCTCACTCGCAGAAGCTCACGCTTATGTCGTTTTGCGCTCCGACACGATCGACCTACCTATCAAAACTTCCGATGTGTTTCTTCGTCATTTTTCCGCCCTATCCCCTCCCAAGGAACCGGCAAAAACAGACTCGAACAAAACTGATTCAAAAGATTCGAAAACCTCTTCGGTCCCGGAAAAGCTTCCGAATGACAAGGACGCGGAAACGAACCAACGGTCCAATGCTTGCGATCCGAACGACTTGTTCACTTCGGTATCCGATCCATTGAAGGATTTGCTCGAGAAGACGGCGAAAGAGTCGAAATTCGTTATAAACGGATTATCCCGCAGGCTTGAACTGACCTCGCCCAACCGACATGAAGAAACGAAAAAGCTTATCGAAAGCCTCAAGAAAAAACGGTCTACCCTTTCTGAACAAAAAAAGAAACACGATGAAGAACGCGGAAAAATCAAACGGGATCTTGCTCTCAAACTGAAGAAGGCGTGGCCGGAACTCAAAAACCTGCACCACCCGACGGTCACGTCACTTTATCGAAACGACCAAACCACCGAGATCAAGAAAATCGTCGATCAAGACGGATCGTGGACCCGCTACAAAGATTTGAGCGAGAAAAGTAAGAATTTGGAAAGCGAACGTTTTCTTTTCGAGAAGAAGGAAGTTTTGGCCATGCGCCTGATGCGAGAATTGGAAACGGTAGTTCTGGTCAAGAACTTACCCT
>JAYOII010000580.1:0-1530 GCA_038118685.1 Opitutia bacterium | reverse complement strand
GTGTGACATGACTTATGGCGCAAAGCATGATCACGCCCAAAATGATGGCAACAGGCTGGAGCCACAGGAGGGAAGTTCCTGCGAGAACCCCTAGGAACAGGCTGGATGCGAGAGAACCGCCCCCAAGCGTGATGGCGCTTTGAAGCCAACCTGGGCCTGATAGTTTTGCATAGGCACCCAATCTCGAAACGAGACCGGAAGATTCGGCATGGGCAAGGTATTGTTTTTCTTCTTCGATTGAGGACATACTTTGTTAATCATCTTCTGGGAAGAAGATGTCAAGATGTCAAAGCACGGGAAGATATTCCCTAAACGGAAGAAGAGAAAGCTTACTTGACCGTCATGGTGCCCCGCATGAGAGCAAAATGACCCGGGAAGGTGCAGACGTATTCATAGGAACCCGGTTCTTTCGGTGCGGTGAACTCAATGGTTTCCGACTCGGCGGGACCAAGCAACTTGGTGGCTGCGATTACGTCACCCATGAGGGACTTCGGGAGAGCGTTGGTGGCGTTGGCGCCGGCGCCCAAGGCTTTTTGTCCGAAAGCTACGGCGGTGATTCCCTTTTTGAGCACAACCAAGTTGTGGCCCATAGCAATTTTCGGGACTTGCCCAACGTTCTTGAGAGTGAGTTTGATCTTGGTCCCGGCTTTCGTTTCGAAGTTTTTTACATTGAACTGCATGGTGTCGTTACCGGTGATGGTAACCTCCTGCACAGTATCCTTGGCTTGGACATGGCCAAGAATAAGCGTTGACGAGAGAGTGAGGAGTGAAAACAATTTCATATTTATCAAGGTACGAAAGTTTATGTCAAAAGCAAGAGCGTTAGGACCGATTTTTGGAATTTAGACTTTCGATGATGGCATGTAGCGGTAGTACACCTCGAGCATGAGAATAGTCATGGTCGTATTGTAAATATCGGATTCTCCATGATAGTGTTTTCCACCTGGCCAATGTCCGTCGGATGCTTGGGCTCCGCATACGATCTGCTGAAAATCCTTGTTCCAGGCTCTCCAGAATCCGGACCCCCCCGATACGCCGGTTGCCTGAAAGCAAGCTTGAGCATGGTAGTACCATTCGTAGATGTTGACGCTCTTCCAATCCTTCGCCTGGTTGGCCACGATCCATTCGAGGCCTTTCTTGGCTTCCTCCGACTTTGCGTTTTTCCAAATTTGAAGACATAAGACTCCGGTTCCGGTCAAGCTGGGTTTGCCTCCGCCTCCCAATTTGTAGGCAAATTTCCCGGATTGATCCTGACATTTTTTGGTGTACTCGACCGCCTTGTCCATGGCCTCGTCCAATCCGTCGATCGAAATTCCGGTCAGGGCGGCGGCCTTGAGAGCCTGAATGTTCCAGCCCGTGACCGACAGGTCGGTGTGAGCGGCCACCCCTTTTCCATAGCCGTAAGCCCATCCGCCGTTTTCATTTTGTCCCTTGATGACGTGGATGGCGGCCCGTTTGGCATATTCCTCCAACCGCTTGATCTTGGTCATGGTGTAGGCTTCGCACAAAGCGTAGGCGCGGATGGGATGA
>JAYOII010000579.1:0-1531 GCA_038118685.1 Opitutia bacterium | reverse complement strand
GCAAGGACGATGACTTACAAGGGGATGCTCACGACCGAGCAACTGTCTGAATATTTTCCCGATTTAGCTGACTCGGACATGGAGTCGGCTCTTGCTCTTACGCATTCCAGGTTTTCGACCAACACGTTTCCGAGTTGGCCTCGGGCTCAGCCGTTCCGCTACCTTTGTCACAATGGCGAAATCAACACGGTCAGGGGCAACGAAAACTGGCTTCATGCTCGCCAAATGCAGCTAGCGAGCGAAGTTTTCGGATCCGACGTGAAGAAATTGATGCCGATTATCCGTGAAGATGGCTCGGATTCCCAAAAATTCGACAACTGCCTGGAGTTTTTGATTTTATCGGGCAGAAGTTTGGCTCACTCGATGATGATGATGATTCCCGAACCATGGGAAAAGCATAGGGATATGGATCAGGTGAAAAAAGATTTTTACGAGTTTCACGCCTGTGTGATGGAACCTTGGGACGGTCCGGCCTCTATCGCCTTCTCCGACGGCATTCAAATTGGAGCCGTGCTTGACCGCAATGGTTTGCGTCCTTCTCGATACTACGTAACAAGCGACGATCGGGTCATTCTTGCATCCGAGGTCGGCGTCCTTTCTTCGATTCCTTCCTCTTCGGTCGTGAAGAAGGGGAGGCTGGAGCCCGGGAGGATGTTTTTGGTCGATATGGAGCAGGGCCGCATTGTCGACGACTTGGAGCTCAAGCATCAAATCGCATCACAAGAGCCTTATGGAGATTGGCTCAATGAATCCTTGATCGATTATTCCGAATTGCCTGCGGTGTTTGAGGATAGGGTAGACGACTTCTCTACTATTGTTGAAAGGCAAAAAGCGTTTGGTTACACCTTCGAGGATCTTCGATTCTTGATTGGACCAAGCGCCCAATCGGGCAAGCAACCGCTTGGCTCGATGGGAAATGATTCCCCCTTGGCTGTACTTTCCGAAAAATCCCAGACCATTTACAACTACTTCAAGCAATTGTTTGCACAGGTTACTAATCCTCCGATCGATCCGATTCGCGAGGAAATCGTCACTGCGTCCGTAACCTTTGTCGGATCGGAGGGTAATTTGACCAAGCCTGGCCCTAAAAGTTGCCGTATGATCAAGTTCGAATCGCCGCTTATTGCCGATTCCGTGATCGACCAACTTTCCGGATCTTTGCCGGATGGATTTGATTCGACCACCCTTCCGATCCTCTTTCATCCGGATTCCGAGGACAGTACCGGCAACGATCTCAAATCCTCTCTTGATTCCCTTTTCGAGAAAGCGGACAAAGCCATTGAGGATGGCGTGAACATAATCATTCTTTCGGATCGGGAGTTGTCTTCCGATCATGCGGCAATACCAGCGCTCTTGGCTTGTTCAGGCTTGCACCACCATTTGATCCGGCGTGGAACGCGGACAAAAGTTTCCTTAGTTCTGGAGTCCGGCGAACCTCGCGAAGTTCAGCATTTCGCCTTGTTGCTCGGTTATGGCGTCGACCTCATCAATCCCTACCTTGCGCTCCAAACGGTGCGACACATGATCGAGA
>JAYOII010000578.1:0-1548 GCA_038118685.1 Opitutia bacterium | reverse complement strand
CATCGAAGTTTTCGAGGGCGAAACCGAGAGGGTCGATTTTTTTGTGGCAGTCGTTGCAGGACTCGAGCGTGCGGTGTTTTGCATACAGTTCGCGGATGGTCAGCTCACCCCGTGCATCGGGTTCGGGCAAGTCGACGTCGGGAGGAGGTGAGTCGGGTGTGGTTCCGAGCAAGTTTTCGAGGATCCAAATGCCCCGGACCACCGGTGAGGTGTCGACCCCGTTGGCGGAGGCGGTCAGGACGGAGGCTTGCCCGAGAAGTCCGCCGCGCAGAGGTGTTCCTGCAAGGGAAACCTTGCGGAAGGCCGTCACGGTGTTCACCTTTCCGGGGAGGCCGTAATGCCTCCCCAAATTTGAATTCATAAAAGCAAAGTCGGCGTCGATAAAGCGGGCGACCGGTAAGTTCTCGTCGAGGAGATGGCGGAAGAACATCCGGGACTCCGCGATCATTGCCTCGTCGATGCGGTTGCGGTGAAACTCGTAAAATTTAATTGGGTCAGGGGCCATCTCGACAGTGTTGTCGAAGTGCAACCATGACCAGACGAAGGAGTGGACGAAGTCCTCCGAGCGGGGGTCGGACAGCATGCGCTCGAGATGTTTTGCAAGTGTCTCGGAGTGCCTCAGTTTCCTCTCGGCCGCATCCTTGAGCAGGGCTTCGTCCGGCATGGTGTTCCAAAGAAAATACGAAAGGCGCGAGGCGACCGCATAATCATCCAGGTCCTCGCCGTTTTCCTGAAGGTAGAGAAACCTCGGGGAGCACAGGATCGCTTCGATGGCGCTGCGAAGGCCTTCGGGGCTGGTTCGAGCGAGGCGAAGGTAGGGAACAATTTGCTCTTCGCTTACGGGTCTGCGGAAGGCTCGGGTTGCGAAGGCCCGGACGATTTCATCGTCGGGCTGTCCTTTCGTGCCCCGGATCATCTCGTGGCTGGCGGGCGGCCACTGTTCGTAGACGGGACCGGTCTCGATCGCCCGGTGGATCGTGATGCGGGGCGCATCGGCTTTTTCGAAGCGGTCGATCAGAAGTTTTCCATAGCGTGAGTTTTGTTCCCGTTTGGTGAGTTTCCGAAAAGTTTCCAAGTCAAATTCGGGGTCAACCAGAAGGATGGGGTCGACCACTCCCCAATAGCCGTTGCCAAAGCCGACCTCGACCCTCCATTCCTTGGGGAGCCAGATCCGTTTTTTGATTACCACCCGCTCTTCGTCCGGCAAGTCGATGGCGTGAACCAGAGTGCGCGGACGGGTTTGCACGGCGGATGATTTGCTGGGGGCCGTGACGTAAATCTCAAAGCGATGGAGGTCTTCGGGCCGGTACACCGGATAGTCGTTGCGACGTTGGGCGCCAAAGGCTTTCGTCAGGTTTCCTCTCCCTTGCGACTCGACCTCGAAGGTGAAGTCATAATAACCGTCATGCGTGGCCCCGTCTCTACAGTTTGTAAGGGATTGTCCTCTCGGATCACCGGGAGCCCGTTCGTCGTTGCGGGTCAAGACGGCGTATGATCGGGTGGGGTCGTCTCTTCCCATGCTGAAATTCTTGGGGCGGTTTTTACCTT
>JAYOII010000577.1:0-1565 GCA_038118685.1 Opitutia bacterium | reverse complement strand
GAACACCCCGCTCAATCAGTCTTCTCGCAATCAGGCATTTCCTGCCAAAGTATTCCGTTTCTTCTTCGGGATTGATGTTCTTGGGGTACTTTTTTCCCGCATTTTCCAACCCGTACATCTTGTGGACGTAGGCAGGTTCCTCCGAAAGATCAAGCGCCCGGGTTGCCGAAAGCTGGAGCTTGGCCGCCAGTTCGTAACTTCGTATCCTCGAGTCCAGACGAGGATCCAAAGGCCGGGAGCGCTGATGCATGCGGTTGAGCCGGTTGACCAAATCGATCCCCTCCCCGTGACTTTCGTCCGTAACGTAATCGGCATGAGGGTGAAGGTCCTCGATGGGGTTGGTCCGCTGAGGAAAAATCGTCGTGCCCTGAGTATGGGTGGGCAAAAAGGCCGAGCCCCAGTTCTTGGGCCCGTTGGAGGCAAAACCGCGGTGGTCGGGAAGAACCACGAAGGAAGGCAAGTCCTCGTTCTCCGAGCCCAAACCATAGCTAACCCACGATCCCGCGCCCGGAAAACCGGGGAACTGAAAACCGGTGGCTTGCAGGTAGGTGGCCTGACTATGAACACCCGTCTTACCAACCATGTTATGGATGAAGGAAAGATCATCCACTACTTCGCCCAAGGGCTCCACGATCTCGCTCATGAGCTTTCCGCAGTTTCCGTGGCGTTTGAATTCAAAGGGAGATTTCATCCACGGACCGAGCCCGTTCTGGAAGGCCTCGACGTGTTCCCCGAAATCCGATTCCTCGCCATGGCGTTTGATCAACTCAGGCTTATGATCGAACATGTCGATGTGGCTGGCCGCCCCTGCCATGAACAACTGGATGACGCGTTTGGCACGGGGGGGATGATGAAGATCCGACGAGGGGACAACCGCGCCCTGCAAGGGTTCGCGGGCGAGCATGGATGCGAGAGCCAGGCCCCCGATGCTCCCTTGCTTGAGAAAATCCCTTCTAGTTGCCGTTGCGTTCATATCAATCGACGTAAGAAAATTCGGAAAGATTGTAGAGCGCCCGGCAAAGGTTTCTCAATCCATGCTTGTCACCGTAGGAAACAAGTAATTTCTGTTCGTCCCCATTCGGAAAGCGACCCGTCACCAGCTTGTGCCCCAAGCGGACCTGCGAAGGAAGGTCCTCGGCTTCCTTCTTCAGTCGGGAGGCAAAGTGGCG
Organism: Opitutia bacterium; assembly: GCA_038118685.1. Taxonomy (GTDB): domain Bacteria; phylum Verrucomicrobiota; class Verrucomicrobiia; order Opitutales; family Seribacteraceae; genus Seribacter. The sequence continues at coordinate 396 of JAYOII010000577.1, read as the reverse complement.
GGCCATGGCGAGGCTGAACTTGTTGTTGAGCAGGCTGAGGGCCTGGAGGGCGGTCAGGGTCTCGTTGCGCTTCGGAGTACTCTGCGAGGAGTCGGCGCAGTCCAAGGTCGTCATGAAGGGGTTCGGTTGGGAACGAACGATAAATCGATAGATCGAGCGACGATGGCTCTTGGTGTCCTCCGGGTTGAACTTGTGATAATAGTAGTGGGGGGAATGAGCGGTATGCTCCAAATTAAAAAGGTAAAATCCAGGACCCCCCATTTCCAGATTCAATTTTCCGCTTACCATGAGGATAGAGTCTCTCATTTCCTCTGCCGAAAGTTTCCTGCGGTTCATCCGCCAGAGGAATTGATTGCTTGAATCGATTTTGGCCTTGGCCAAGTCACCCAGAGAGGA
>JAYOII010000576.1:0-1569 GCA_038118685.1 Opitutia bacterium | reverse complement strand
CGTCGGGGCGGTGATGAATCCGAGAGGAGCCATCCTTGTCATAGCTTTGCTTTTTTGGTTTTTCTCCAGTGTTCCGGATTGGTTCGATGATCTTTGGCAATGGATATTTGGAGACTGATTTTTTTTCGTTTTTATTTTCAAAAATTATAACTCCATTCTTTGGATGCTTCGAAATCAAGGGCTAATTGCAGATTATTGACTAACCTTTGCCAAGGTGGTTTGGTGGTGAAATAAGAGTATTCCTGTTCGCTCTGTTTATCTCATCGATCGTGCTTGGATGCGGGAATCCCGCCGATCCATCAGCCAATAAAGAATTCTTCGAATACGACCACAGTCTCAGAATTCCTCAAAGCCATTGACTTCGACGACAACGAAACCCTCGACCGGATTCTCGCGGAGGCCACTGACTTGGATTCTCTGCGTACGTTTTCGATCACCGGAAGTTTGTTTTACTATTCGCCAAACGAGAACAAGCCAAACTCGGGAACCTTGTATTCGGGTTGGGGCAAGGAGTTGTATGGCAATGGCAAGGTATGCCGTCTGGGTCAATTCACGGATGGCAAGGCAAACGGTATTTGGGCGGAATGGCACTACGACGGACAGCAGTAAGTGCAAAGCATCATCAAGGACGGCAAGAAAAACGGGCTTCATACGATTTAGTTCGAAAACGGACAAAAGAGATTGGAAGCAAAATACAAGGCTGGCAAGAAGGACGAACTTTCGACCGAATGGTATAAGAATGCTCGGAAGAAATCGGAAGAGCGCTTCACCATGGGTAAGCTCGTGTCTTCGGTAATCTCGAAACCCAATGGAGACAAGTGTACCGTGACCAATCTGAAAGACGGGAATGGTTTCTTGGCTTTGTACGATCATCATTCGTGTTATGCACTATCCCGTCTAACCTATAAGGACGGCAAACACCTCAAAGACTAACCCTTGACCCTCGCTCAAAGAGGGGCTTGGATCGGGGGATGAAAGGAATTCTACTTTTTCTTCTTTGCCTCCTTCCCGTTCAGCTTTTCCCCGAAGCCAAGAAAGAGGGTTCCGAGTTACGGGTGCTGTCCTACAACGTATGGTATGGTTTCACCAAGCAACCGGAACGCAAAAAGAAATTACTCGAGTACGTAAGTTCGCTGAAACCGGACGTCGTATCGCTCCAGGAACTCAATTCTTACACCGAAGAGAAACTCGCGGCAGATGCTCGGGCATGGGGTCACCCTCACAGCGTCCTGCTTAAGACCAAAGGTTTTCCGACGGGCATTACCTCCCGTTTCCCGATCAAGGAAACCTCACGTACTTTGGAGGGGTATCACCATGGTTTGCTTTCCTGCAAAACGGGTGGGATTCGGGTTTATGCAATTCATCTTCATCCCGGGCATTGGCAAATCAGACACAGGGAAGTCGATTTGCTCACCCACGAGCTTGCCAAACGGAATCCTTCGGAGAAAATTCTGCTGGCGGGTGACTTCAACACCTTTTCATCGAGGGACCGCGAGCAATATCAAAAAGCCGACGACATGATTCCTTTTTTCCATCGACTGGACAAGCGTTGGAAGAGCAATCGCAACC
>JAYOII010000575.1:0-1575 GCA_038118685.1 Opitutia bacterium | reverse complement strand
GTATACGAGTGTCTCAAAAGCAAGGGACTACCATGATCGGGTTCATCACCCAGACGCCATGTCTCTGATCAAAGCGGATGAAGTAATCGGTAAAATCGAACAAGCCCTCGGTTTACAGTCTTGATGATCAACGGTTTTACCAAAAATCCCCAAAGCAGGTTCTTTCTCGCATCGGATGCCTCTCGTGTTTACATCGAGTGGGATTTGAATTTCAAGCCATATTGCCGATTCTGATGGGGCTCCTTGTCAAATCCATGGGGTTCGTTTTTTCCCTTCTGCCTTACAGCTTTTTGGAGTTTGCGACCGAACTTCTCGGGATGGTCTTTGTTTTGGTGCCAAGCAAACGCCGGCGCCTTCTTTTTTCAAACCTCAAGCATGCCTTTCCCGAATGGAGTGATGCGAAAATCAAATCGGTCGCCAGTCAATCTGCGGCAAGGATGTTCGAAATGGGTTTTTTCTCTCTGGCTTATCCCTTCCTTTCGAAAGAAAAGCTGAAAAGAACGGTTCTTTATTCGAGTGAAGTCGAAAATCAATTGGAAAAATACAGTAAGGGAGGCAAACCGACGCTTATTCTTTTGCCCCACCTTTGTCTTTTCGAAACCCTCGCGACTTCTCCGTATTTTCGTCCTCAGGGAGGCAAGAGTCTTGGCGCGGTTTATCGTCCCAACAGAAATCCCGAACTCGATCGATGGATCAATAAGGCCAGGTTAAAAACCGGAGTCCTTACGTTTGCCCGGAAAGCAGGCTTGCTGAAAGCAAGGGATCATTTGAGGAAAGGAAATTGGCTTGTTGTTTTGTTTGACCAAAATGCCGGAATAATGGGAACGGGCAGCGTCTTTCTTGATCGAATCTGTTCGATTTCCCTTCCTGATTTGCTTGGAAAAACGCCAGAAATGAACTGCTTTTATGCGTTTCCCAAGCGCCTTTCCTTTTTCCAGTCACAACTCGAGATCAGGCCGGTCTCAAAAAAAACAAATGGATTTGCCGTTGCCGCGCACTCCCTTCTTGCCGAAGATATAATGTCTTGCCCCGATGGCATGCCCGAATGGTTGTGGTCGCACGGAAAATGGAAAACCAACGACAGCCCTCACGAATTTTTTCAATTGCAGGACCAAAAGAAGTTGAAACTCAACTTTCCTGTTCAAGTTCGCAAAACTAAGATTTGGATCAGGATGCCGAACTGGCTTGGGGACATCGTCATGGCCCTCCCCGTGATTCGGGCAATTCGCCTCGGCCGTCCCGATGCCGCCATCGTCCTTCTGTGCAAAAAGCAATATGTTGACTTTCTTAAATCCGTCGATTTGTCGGAAGAAGTCATTGCTTTGCCGCAAGCAAAAGGTTTTCGTTATTTCGCTCCTTTTCTAAAACTGCGCAAGCATTATCCGGATGCCATGTTGCTTTTTACGAATTCTTTCCGAGGAGACTTGGAAGCCTTTCTGATTGGAGCAAAAGTACGCTTCGGGATGGTTAAAAAACACCGAAGACCTTTGTTGAATGCGACCTGGGAGGTTCCTGGACAGGAAATTGGAAACCATCAGACCAGACTTTGGGAAGGACTTGCCAGAAACTTGGGGC
>JAYOII010000574.1:0-1585 GCA_038118685.1 Opitutia bacterium | reverse complement strand
TCGACTGCCGCCGTACTGCCGGCTTCGGAACGGACTGCGGATGGATAGACCACCAACAAATCAATGAGGTTGGCATCCCCGTTGCGCCAACTTTTCAACGGTTGGGCGGCTTTGCGCGGATCGGCTGGAAGTTGCCCCTTTTCGAATTTGCATCCACCGCAAGCCTTTGCGTGAGCAAAACCGGACTGAAAATTGAGATTTCCCGTCCGCCCCTTGAAGGAATAACCCGTGCCTCTCGGCAAAGTGATCGAACCGTTCACGTAACCACGGACCTTGGCGAAGGAAAGGAAGCCTCCATTTCTCCCAATCAACTGACCAGACCAGGAAAAAGAACCGTCGCCAAGATCGCTCGAATTGATTTTCGAGGCGAAAAAACTTTCATCGGGCAGGTTCACCCGCACAAATTGTGAAACGGGAGACGCTTGGCTCAATTCTTGCCCAATTGGATTGGCATAAGCATGCGGTCGCAAAAACGAGAAGCAAACGAGAACCAAAAGCTTTAAACGAGAAGGCACGAGGGAAACGACAAATTAGGGTGAAAGGGTGTTGTTTGTTAATGTTTTCGGGAGAAAAGCTCTTGATCGCAAGATAATTCTCCTGCATTGCAAAGAAGAACAAAGTGAAAAAGTCATTCGCTCAAAACTCCATGGACAAGACTGGTTTTCCAAATCCCGAAACAATCCGGAACGAACTGGAAGAAGGTGCCGGCATTTGCCGTCCGGGGAGAGTTCCTGAGGAAACATTATGCCAGTCGGCTGAAGAATGGTTCCTCGATCTTGCCCGACGAATCGGAACACCTGTATCTCAAAGCTCTGATGGCGAATTAGTTCTAAGCATTCGAAATGAATCCTACGGAAAAAACGATCCCCGAACCCGTGGCCCGAACACCAATCGAAAACTGGGATTTCATACGGATCGATGCGACGTAATTGGATTCCTCTGCTTGCAACCTGCAAAAAACGGGGGAGAAAACCATGTGGTGAGCAGTTTGGCGATGGAACAGATCATACGCACGGAACGACCGGATTTGCACGAAGTCCTCTGCCGGCCTTTCCCCTACAAGCGGCATGTCGTCGACAAAGGAAACGACGTGCCCTACTGCGAGCAGCCGATCTTCTCGTGGAAAAAGAACTTTTTCGCCTGTTCCTATCTCCGGGTGCTCATTGACCGGGCGGACAAGGATGACCAATGCCCAAGCCTTTCGGCTCTTCAGAGAGAATCCTTGGATTTTCTCGATTCGGTATGCGAACGCGAAAAAACCCAGACCCGATTCATACTCCAAAGAGGCGAACTGCTTTTTCTCAATAATTGGACCACTCTTCACCGCCGAACTGCTTTTGAGGATTTCTCGAAACCGGAAAAACGCAGGCATTTCCTTCGGGTTTGGATTTCCGTTCCGAATAGCCGTCCCTTGGACGAATCCTTTCGGGCAAATTTCGGGGCAACCGAAGCGGGGGCGCTTCGAGGGGGCATGTTGCCACTTGGTTGACGGATGGTGATCTCCGGGATTTTTGAATCCATTTGCATATTGCTTGCGTAGAAGAAGAAATAGCCTTGAAGTAGCGTGATGAAGTTAGCTCTCTCC
>JAYOII010000573.1:0-1603 GCA_038118685.1 Opitutia bacterium | reverse complement strand
TGGTTCTTGACACGATGCGTCAGATAGAAACCTTTCTTTTGCAAAGGCACTACGATGGTTTTTTGCGAAAAGGACGGATAAGGGGAAGATCGGCGGGTGCAAACCAAGGGATCGAATCACTCGAACTCAAGGACTTCGAGGCTCAGTGGAGGCCCCTTATTTATATTTCGGTAATCCTTTTGCTGCTTGGATTGGCCGCGGCCGCCTTGAAGGGTTGATGATCATAAAAGTAAAGAATTTTAACTAAAACGGAAGAAAACATTATGGCTAGATTGCTAGGAGTTGATATACCAAATCGCAAAAAAATCGAATATTCGCTGCGTTATGTTTACGGCATTGGGCCTACTCGCGCCCAAAAGATACTCGAAGAAACGGGTATCGACCCAAATAGGCGAACCCAGGATTTGGACGAACAGGAACTCAGTCTTATAACCAACTACATCATCGATCAAAAGATCATGGTGGAAGGTGATCTCAGAAGAGCCGTTACCAATAACCTGAAGCGTTTGCAGAGTATTCGTTGCTACAGAGGTCTCCGTCATCAGCGTGGTTTGCCGGTGCGCGGGCAACGAACCATTACCAATGCACGAACCCGCAAAGGTGGACGCAAGACAGTCGGCGTCGTCCGCAAATCGTAGGATTTTTTTATGAGCGAAGAAGAAAAAAAGGAAGAAGAAAAGCAGGACTTGCCTTCGGAAACGGAACCCGAAGCGGTGACCCAAGACAAGGAACCCGCTTCACCTGAATCAAGCGAATCGAGCGATTCGGACTCGGAAGAGGCCAAGCCTCAAAAGGAAGCCAAGGAAACAAAATCCGAGCCCAAAGAAAAAAGCGATTCAAAGGAAGACAAGGATTCAAAAACCGATTCGGACTCGGACGAAAAAAAGTCTTCGGATGATGAATCAGATGCTCAAGAAGCAGGAAAGAAGAAAGAGGAAACTGCCGAGGACTTGCTTGGAGCGAATATCGAACAGGTAAAGGTTCGAAAGGCCAAGGGCAGCAAAAACATTTCCTCTGGGATTTGCTTCATCGTGGCCACTTTCAATAACACCAAGGTTTCCTTTTCGGACATGAAGGGTAACATCATCTCGTGGTCGAGTTCCGGAAAATGCAATTTTCGGGGATCGAGAAAATCGACCGCTTACGCCGCCCAAGTCGTGACTCAAGACGCAGGTCGCACGGCAATGTCCCACGGAATGAAAGAAGTTTTGGTCAAAGTCAAGGGCCCTGGCATGGGACGTGATTCCGCAATCAGAGCCCTGCAAAGTCTCGGTTTTGTCGTCAGTTCAATAATCGACGTGACACCGGTACCTCACAATGGTTGCCGTCCGCCCAAAAGAAGGCGCGTTTAATCAACACATAATCACACTATCTCGGAAACTTTCATTATGTCTCGATACACCGGACCCACAACACGAATTAACAGGCGCTTTGGGATGGCGATCTTTCCAGCCAACAAAGCCTTTGAAAGAAGAACTTATCCTCCGGGCCAACACGGACCGAACTTTCGTAGAAAAATCAGCGATTATGGCGAGGGTTTGGTAGAGAAGCAAAAGCTCAGGATCATGTACGGATTAACCGAGAAACAATTTCGCACTCTGTT
>JAYOII010000572.1:0-1603 GCA_038118685.1 Opitutia bacterium | reverse complement strand
CAGTTATATTGGTTTGGCGGATGACGAAATCGCTTCCTTCTGGAAGGGAATGATCGCTCATGATCATTTCGATGGTCAAAACAAATGGGGCTACCCTGAAAGCGACAGAACCTCGGCACTCAAACGCCTGGCTCGATTGCAAGGACGCCCAGTTCTTGTATGCGGAAACAAAAATGATTATCTCAAGGATCACCCCAAGCTCGGCACATTCACTTTTCTTCCCGTCCCCGTGAGTGAAATTTTCGATATACCCGAAGGTCAGGTCATTCATCGACATACTGACCTCTGGGCTCACCGGCACAGCGCTACCCGACAGATTGCTCGGGACTGGCTGGCCAAGCACACATCCGATAAAAAATAAATTCAGGCTCGAAGAATCGCTTTGCTTTCGGGTTCATTGTTTTTGAACATTGAAGTTAAGTTATGAATTACCTTCGGAACCTATTCCTTTTTGCCTGCTTGTCGCTTAACGCCACGGTTTTTGCCAAAGAAAATCGTCCCAATATCATCCTGATCATGGCGGATGATATGGGCTATGAAGCCCTATCGTCAAACGGCAGTGAATCCTGCAAGTCACCCAACCTGGATAAATTAGCCGAGCAGGGAGTGCGCTTCACCAACTGCTTCTCCAATCCGATCTGTACACCCTCCCGAACGAAGATCATGACCGGGCAGTACAATGTAAGAAACTATGTAAAGTTTGGCATGCTAGATCGTGGTCAGACCACCTTTGCTCATCAACTCAAAGCAGCGGGCTATGCCACCTGTATCGCCGGTAAATGGCAACTGGGCAATCAGCCCGACTCTCCTCAGCATTTCGGATTCGAAAAATCCTGTCTTTGGCAGCATACACGCAGTGGACGTTCCAATGAAAACGGAAAACGAATCGACCGCCGCTTCGTCAACCCAATGCTCGAGTTCAACGGCAAGGAGAGGGACTATACAAATGGTGAATACGGTCCCAAGGTGTGCACCGACTTCATTTGTGACTTTATCGAAGACAACAAAAAGAACCCCTTCCTTGTCTATTTCCCAATGATTCTCACCCACTGTCCTTTCGACCCCACTCCCGATTCCAGTGACTGGGATCCCAAAAGATTGGGCTCAACGACCTACAAAGGTGATAAAGATGATCCGCAACGGCACTTCCGTGATATGGTTGCCTATGCTGACAAAATGGTCGGTCAGATCGTAAAACAACTTGAAAAGTCAGGGGTTCGCGACAACACAGTCCTAATCTTCACGGGCGACAACGGAACCGACAAACCCATCGTAACGCCATGGAATGGTACCGAAGTAGTAGGAGGGAAAGGATCCATGACTGACACCGGTACCCGGGTTCCCTTAATTGTCAACTGGCCAGCTGGTATCAAAAAGCCCGGTCGGATAACTGACGAACTTGTTGAGTTCACGGACATGATGCCCACCCTTTGCGAGATCTCCGGTGCCAGTCTGCCTAAGAATCATCCTTCTGATGGTGCAAGTATAGTTCCCGTCCTTACCAACAAGAAGAATGTCCGAAAAAAAGATTGGATCTACATCTGGTACCGGGATCAGGTCATGGTCCGTAATAAAAAATATTCCCTTCTCGCCAAACATAACG
>JAYOII010000571.1:0-1615 GCA_038118685.1 Opitutia bacterium | reverse complement strand
CAACCCAAAAGAATATGAATTTTAACTTAGCCGTTTTTTTTCGGCCGAGCGAAGGGCGTGCGTGAAGTAAGAAAACAAAACATGGAAGACAATCAAATAGAGTCCGTTCACCACGAACCCGCCGACGAAAGCAAACCTCAGTCCGTCTTCCTGCCTGGCAGACAATCGGTAGGCAGCAAGCCCTCTTCTTTTGGCCTCTCCCTCGCTCATGGGGAGACGAGCGTCGTAAAGCTCGGGTTTCAGAGATCGAATCGTCTCCGGTGCGACCGGCTCCACTCCCATTATGATTTCCAAATAGGGTCTCTTGGGCATCCCTCGAAAGGGGCCGTACTCAATTTCACGGTAAAAGGTCAACTGAATGATGCAGGCCGTAAGAACGAGCAATCCTTGAGACACAAGCCATACTTTCATCTTGAGAGTCATGACTACACTTTTTGGCGCGCAAGCGAATCAATGGCAAAACCGAATGGTTAAAAAAATCAATCTTCAGCCACTTCAGTGTTGCCATGACTTGCCCTTTGAAAAATAAACAAAGGTGGTAGATGAGGATATTCTTTCTGTTTGCTTTTGTATTGGCATGCGTTCCCCTTGCGTCGGGAATTACGACTCACGTCGTTCGGAAAAACGAGACATTGGGGGGGATAGCCGGTAAATACGGCGTTTCAACGGCAGCCCTTCAAGCGGTGAACGGGATATCCAATCCAAATCTTCTTTTTGTTGGGAAAAAGCTCAAGATTCCTCCCGCCACAATCAGGCAGATTGAGTACACGATAAAAAAGGGTGACAGTCTTGGCGGAATTGCTTCCCGTTTTGGAGTAAAAAGCTCGGATTTGATCAAACTTAATCAAATCAAGCAACCCGACTTGATCAAGGTAGGCCAAAAAATAAAGATTCCCCTCGGGAAAAAGGCTCCGGCAAAATCCGTGCCTTCCCTCTCTTCCACCGTGCTTAAGGCATTGGCCGGCGTGAAGAATTCAAGCAGATGGAAGAGGATCGTCATTCACCATTCCGCCACTCCGGTTGACGATGCCTTGAACATGCACCAGGTTCATCTCAAGCAACGCCGCATGAAAAACGGCTTGGCTTACCATTTCGTTATTTCAAACGGATCCCGCAAGGCCAGTGACGGTGAAATCTTCATTGGCGATCGATGGAAGAAGCAACTCGACGGAGGCCACATGAAGCAGTCCTCACTAAACAAAACCGGCATTGGCATCTGCTTGATCGGCAACTTTGAATTAGGTCCTCCGACCGCCAAGCAACTCAATAGTCTCGAGGCGTTGTGCAGGCACCTCATGCAAAAGTGTCGCATCCCGTATACAAGCATTACGACTCATAAACTTCTGCATCCGAATCATACCAAGTGCCCAGGCAAGTGCTTTTCACTTCCCGCCTTCGTCCAAAGGATCAAACCTTGATGCGAGGCATCTCAGTCGGAATCGTTTCGACGAACGAGAAGCACTTTACCCATCCTTGACTCTCCGTTTCTAGCAAGGGCTTGATCGAATTCGTCCAGCTCAAAAACCTCGTCCACGGGGTGACGGATCTCGGTAAGGGCCAAGGGTTGAAGGACTTCCTCGATCGCATTCCTGAGGCCGCCGGGGCTTTGTTTGCG
>JAYOII010000570.1:0-1644 GCA_038118685.1 Opitutia bacterium | reverse complement strand
GTGCTGTCCACGATCAGGGGAATGCCGTTGTCGGCCGCTATTTTTCCGATCGCTTCCAAATCGGCCACGTCCAGACCGGGGTTGCTCACGGTTTCGCAAAAGAGAGCCTTGGTCTTGTCGGTGATGGCAGCCGCATAGTTTTGCGGATCATTCGGATCGACGAATTTGACCTTGATCCCGAACTTGGGAAGGATGTCGTTGAACTGGGTATAGGTTCCTCCGTACAGGTTGTTGGCGGAAACGATCTCGTCCCCTTCCTCAGCCAGGTTGATGATCGAATAGAAGACCCCGCTGGTACCGGAGGCGACCCCGAGACCGGCGGCACCTCCCTCAAGAGCGGCCACGCGCTGCTCGAGAACGTCCGTAGTCGGGTTCATCAGGCGGGTGTAGATGTTGCCCAACTCGCGCAGACCGAACAAGTTGGCGGCGTGCTCCGTGTCGTTGAAGACGAAGGAACTCGTCTTGTACACGGGCACAGCCCGTGAATTCGTGGTCGCTTCGGGCGAATAGCCCGCGTGAAGGCATTGAGTCTCTAGTTTCATGATAAAGGAATGGGGTTGAGGTTAACAAAAAGGGTCAAGCAAAGCAGGTTGGTGAAATTCCCTGCGAAATCAACCCAATATCTTGGTTAGGAAAAACAGGTCAACCACCCTGCGCGTCATAGAATCTTCAATCGACTTGCACGGGATGCATCAGGTAGGCCACGAGGTCGCGTCGCTCTTCCTTGCTCAACCCGTCAAGCAAACCGGCGGGCATGAGCGAATTCGGCAGGACTTCCCGGGATGCGACTGCGGACTTCTCCAGCACCGTCTCCGAACCGGGCATGCGCAAGGCAAGCGAGTTCTTTCCGCGCTTCGACTCCATCCCGCTGAGGATCCGTCCGTCCTTGAGGCGCAGAATGGTCATCCGGTAATCCGCCGAGACCACGGCGCTCGGGTCGACCACGTTCTCCAAAATATAATCCAGATTCGAACGGCCCGAACCCGTCAGGTCGGGCCCGAACTTTCCTCCCTGCCCGTACATGACGTGACAAGCGGCACAGGTCCGCTCGTAAAGGATTCGCCCCTTTGCCAAGTCGGCCTTGGCGAGAAAGCCGGGGTTCAATTCCTTGCCCAATTCCTCCCGGCGTTTGCCGAGGGCTTCCGGGGTGGCACGCATTTGCCCCCATGCCTTATCCAACCTCTTTTCCAATTCGGGACTCTCCAAGGCGAGGATTTGACGGGCATGAAAAGCAGAGACGGCGGACTTCGGAATGCGTCCGTTCTCCACTTCCTTCAACAAGCTTTCAGCCCATTCGGAGCGACTGCAAAGGAACCCGATCACTTCCGACCGGTCCTCCTCCCGAAACCCCGCATAGCCAATGGCCAAACTTTGGCCAATCTCAGGACCCTCGAATTTTGCCAAGCCCCGAGCCGCGAGAAGGTTCAGTTCCTTGTCCTCAATCAAATCCATGCAGAGTTTTTCCAAGCCCGCGGCCTCAGCATCAATGAGTGCCTGCAAGGCTCCCCTACGGACCTGTGGATCCGCTCGCGCATCCTCGGCCAAATCGGCAAAGTCCTCCAAGACACCCTCATCCCCGAACAGCGCGCGTAGCCTGAGAACCGCCGGACGCTTGCCAAGTTTTGCCCGCAAACGGCTCCAGTT
>JAYOII010000569.1:0-1650 GCA_038118685.1 Opitutia bacterium | reverse complement strand
TCTTGGGGATGCCATGACGCGTACGCAACTCGAAAGATGCATGCAACCCGGTGGCCGCTCCTCTTTTCGGGCCAATCGTTTGTTTGGCCAACTGGATTTTGTCCTGATCATACAAATCCCAATACTTTTTGGGGGCGACAAAATCGAGATGGGGCTTTTTGAAACCGAGGGCAAGAAAGAGAGGTTGCTTGGGTTTCTTCTCCCTATGATCCTTCAAGGTGGCGACTGCCAACCTGGTGCTGTATCCGTCCGGATAGGCATGATCGGGAACGTCTGCCGACTCGTACGCCGGTCCATGGATCAGCCCGCCCGAGCCTGCCTTTCCGTATTTAGCGAGCATCTTTTCCTTGTTCGATGCCCAAAGTTCCTGATTCGCCTTGAGCGCATAGTTTCCCGGCAATCCTTTCATCTTCACCGGACAGCGATTGAAGGCGGGCTTGCGGCTCCAGGAAAGGTCGGCGTCGGTCATGCGGCCATGATAAATCTTTCCGCAATAAACCGCCTCGTATCCATGTTTGATAAAATGCTGAGGCAAAGTAACGATTTCTGGATTCAGTTCACGGAAGTAGGCCGTGTTCTCGATCACACCGATCCGGTCGGGTCGGGCGCCCGTCATCAGGCTGGCCCGGGAGGGGCTGCAAATGGACTGTTGGCAGTAAGCCCGGTCAAAGCGCATGCCCTCCGCCGCCAATTTGTCGAGATTCGGAGACTTGGCGATAGGGGAACCATAACAACCGAGCTCCGGCCTCAAGTCGTCGATGGCGATGAAAAGGACGTGCGGACGACCTTCGGAACGGTCGGCAACCGCTGAAAACGATAGGATGGCCAAGGCAAGGCCGAGAAAGATTTTTCGTATGTCCTGATTCATGTTCTTGGCAATTGGAACAAGCCCATGCCAAGAACAACGAATCTGTACTTTTGAGCTTCAGCTCAAGTCCAAAAAACGAAAGAGCCCTTCCGAAATTTCACAAGATGGAAAGCGCCATTGCCTTCCGAGCTCCTTGGGTCTAAGGGCATTGAGTCTTATGAGCAGGCAAGCCTTGGTTAGAATTTTTTCAATAATGGTAGTCCTGTGCTCCTTCGCTCTTGACCCCGTGTTTGCGCAAAAGAAGAAGCACGACAGGAAAACCGAATGGAAAAAGCACGTTGGCAAGCCCGGCCCGGACGGTTGGCGGGTCAACGTAATCCAACCCGATCCTCACGATGACGGCCCGGACGGTTTCAATCACCACGATTGGGACGGCGATGGCGATCTCGACGTGATCGTAAACTTTGAGGAAGGCGGTTACAGTCGTCTGTACTTCAATCCGGGCAAGAAAAAAATCCGTGAACTTTGGACCGACTTCATCGAATTTGAAAAACACGGAAAGTGCGAGGATTCCGGGATCGGAGATCTCGATCAAGATGGTGACGTCGATTACGTCGCCAATGGCGGGCACGTCTTCTTCAACCCCGGAAAAAATGAACTGAGAAACCCGTCAAAATGGACCAAGATGACCCTTTTCAAGCAGGAAGCCCGCAATCCGGTTGTCAGCGACGTTGACGGGGATGGTCTGAACGATTTGATTGTCGGTGCCAAGGCTTGGTACAGGCAACCCTCAAAAAACAAGCATGAAGCGACCAACTGGAAACGCTACGAACTTGGCGAGG
>JAYOII010000568.1:0-1653 GCA_038118685.1 Opitutia bacterium | reverse complement strand
TCTTCAGGTTTCGCCTCTTCCGCTGGAGCTTCCTCTTCCGCGGCGGGTTCTTCAGGTTTCGCCTCTTCCGCTGGAGCTTCCTCTTCCGCGGCGGGTTCTTCAGATTTCGCCTCTTCCGCTGGAGCTTCCTCCAGAACAGGTGCAGCCGACTTCTTCGCCCGGGCTAGTTTTGCTGAAGCTTTTTTCTCAGCTCTTTCCAACCATTCTTCCGGGCTCAAACGACCTTGGCGAATAAGACTTTTGGCGGTATCAGTGGGTTGAGCTCCGACACCGAGCCAATGATCGACCCGGTCCATCTTGAGCTTAAGCTCTTCGGTTCTAGCGTGAGCTTGCGGATTATAGGTGCCCAGAACCTCGATGAACTTGCCATCTCGGCGTGCCGTTGAGGTCGCTACGACCATGCGGTAAAATGGAGCATGACGGGCGCCGTGTCTTTGCAAACGAATCTTTATCATTGGGAACGAGGTAAATGTGGACTGAGAATTTACGGAAAAGGAGAAGAACAAAGGGAAAACAAAGCCTTTTGTCAATGAAATTCAACTTAGTGCATCAACCTTCGACAACTGGTGTCATTTTCTTCGACAGGTTCGAATAATGACTTGAATGACTTGTGTTTTTTCAAACAAACGTTTAATTGCAAGGCTAATGCCTGCATCACCCCAAACCTGCCTTCGTTCCGTCAATACCGATACCAAAAACAGGCTTTTGAATGCAACCGAAAGACTCTTTGCGTCGCATGGCTTTTCGGGTGTCACCATGAGAGGGGTGGCGGACAGAGCCCATACGAACATCGCCTCCGCCCACTATCATTTCGGATCCAAGGAGGGGATGGTCATGGCCATGCTCAAGAGAAGGATTGAGCCGATTAATGCAAACCGCCTCAAATACTTGGGTGTTTCAAGAAGTCTTGCCGGGGACCGGGCCCTGAGACCTCGCGAGATCTTTCGAGCCTTGATCTTGCCGGTTTGCCATGAAATTGCGAAAAGCGCCGCCACAAGAGAAAATTTGGCCCAACTTGTCGCCCGTAGTTTTACCGAACCCGCCCGCTTCATCCAAAAAATGCACCAGCGCTTTTTCAGGGAACTCTCGGAGAATTTCGTAGCCGAACTACAGAGAACCTACCCCAAAGCCTCCCCGAAAGATCTCTATTGGAATTTGCACTTGGTTATTTCTTCCATGCTCGGAACTTTTGCCCAGCACAGAAGATTGGGCGATTTCTCAAAAGGGATTTGTGACGAAAACGACGTCGAAGATCTGAGTCGCCGTCTCATCGACTTCGTGTCGACCGGCTTCGAAGCCGGAATCAACTCTTCCTCCGAATGAAAAAAACTTGGGTTTTCTTGTTTTCCTCGGTTTTTCTGGCCGGATGCCTACCCATCCGACAATACCAACCAAAGCAAGCGGAGGAGATGGCTCCACCCCACTGGACTACGAAAATTGAATTCCAAAAAGACCTGTCCGAAGGCAACGAAACCTTTTGGATTGATTCCTTCGAAAACCCTCAACTCTCGAAAGCCGTCCGAGAGGCTCTGTCGAAAAATCCGGATATTCTGGGTACGATGGAAAGGGTTATTGCGGCTGGAGAAAACGCCGTTGCCAGCGGAGCCGACTTTTATCCTTCCTTTCATGCCGATCTGTCCGGAACCCGCAGCA
>JAYOII010000567.1:0-1656 GCA_038118685.1 Opitutia bacterium | reverse complement strand
GAAAATCCTCTACTTCGGTAATCCAACGCTCTTGGACAAAAGCATCATGAAGCGGGTGATTGGAGTATGCCCGAAAGTCTTCGTCGCTGTCGAAATGGATCGACAATCCAAAGGTATGGGAGTTCTTCGGGCTGACTTGGCGACGAATACGAAATTTTTTCACCCCGGGTATTTCGGCTAGTTCCTCCAAGGCCGAGAGAAAATCAGTTTCCTCAGGAGAACCCGTGGAATGCTTAAGGCGAAAGGTTACGGTGTGTTCCATGGACAAGAAGGGTTACGAATGCTTCTTGAGCATGATGTCTCATTCGGCAATATGGATGGTATTGTCGATTCTTCCCTTCGTGGAATGACCATCGGCAAACTTGAGGTCGTAATCGATCTGCATCATGTGGACGGGTTTCAGGTTTGGAATATGCAAAGCCACCGTTTTTCCATCATCAAGAAGTTCGACTTTTTTCAACTCCAACCCACCCACCGGAATCTCGGGCGATCCATAATTAAAGGACCATTTGACATTCCAGGCACCAA
Organism: Opitutia bacterium; assembly: GCA_038118685.1. Taxonomy (GTDB): domain Bacteria; phylum Verrucomicrobiota; class Verrucomicrobiia; order Opitutales; family Seribacteraceae; genus Seribacter. Next base: position 1,128 of record JAYOII010000567.1, on the reverse strand, counting down.
GCTTGTATTGGGCAAGTGAGTTTGCCATTTCTCGATCAAGCGATTGATAAAAACCGATTTCAATCCGATCCTTCTTCACCTGAATTGACTTCGGCAAATAAACCGGTTTTCCGGTGTAGCGGATACGGTCCAATCCACCGTTTCCTTTTGCATTGGTCTGCCAACCCTTCAACCCGGATGCATAGAGCTGGCCGTCTCGAGGATTGATTCTTGCCCGCATCGCACTGCTCGAAAGGTCAACCGGTATGCGGGCAACTCCGCCTTGGACCTGACCGTTCTTTTCCTCTTTGAGCACAACGTACATCTTGCTTTGCCCGTAGGAAAGGTGGAGTAATTGATCCTCCAAAGGACCCCACTTGTCACTGGTCACCCATACCTGACCGCCACCCGAATTATCGACACCGCGCTTCTTGCTCATCCAAACGAGAGGTTTGGGCGCTTCGTTCGGATCATGCTCAAAACCATCGCGCTCATTGGCTTTGTATTTACGCCAATCTTTGTATTCGATTTCATAGCCTGCGATCGGAGAACTTTTCAATTTTCGTTTTCCATGATAAGAATCAACCACGCCGTTGAAACTCCCCGGCTTGACCCAATGGAGGGGCGCGCTCGGCACAAACGAACCTTCATTATCTCCGGTGGTTACTTCTCCATTCGGCCCTACCCCCATACCATTGGGAGCCCGAAATCCACTTGCGTAAATAGACATATCTTTTCCGTCGGGGGAAACTTTGATCACCGAACCATGCTGTTTGCCCATACGTTCAAACCCGCGCCCTCCTGCCCGTACGGGACAACCCATGGCGAAATAAAAATTTCCTTCCGGGTCAGTGTGCAAATCAAAACAAAAAGCATGAAAGCCCTCTGTATTCTCCCAGTCGTTGTTAAAATTTTCCAGAAAGTCGGCTTCGCCATCTCCATTGAAATCATGAAAGCGGGTAATTTGGTTATCTCCAACGGTGTAGATCTTTTCATTTACGATCTTTAGCCCAAGGGGTTCATGAAGTCCGGTGGCGAAGCGTTTCCAGGATACCTTGTTCAGCTGCTCATCAATATTGGAAACAATCCATACGTCCCCATCCCATGTGCATACCGCCGCAGTCTTGCCATCCTTGAAAAAATCAAAGG
>JAYOII010000566.1:0-1660 GCA_038118685.1 Opitutia bacterium | reverse complement strand
TTGACTTGGGGGAGGAAAAGACTTTCCGCAGCCTCTACCTTGCGTCCGGATGGAAGCGCGAAGCCCGTTATGCCGTTAAGAACTTTGAGCTCCAAGTGAAGGACGAAGGGGCTTGGAAAACCGTGCCGGAAGGAAGAATTCGAAGCAATTCCGACTGGATTATCCCAGTCCTTTTGGACGAACCGGTGAAAGCACGCTGGTTGCGCCTCGTCTTCAAGGACGATGACTTCAATCGCGTATACGAGGTCGCGGTCTTCGAAGGTCAACCGAAGATCGCTGAACAAGAAGCTTTCGCTCTTCATCACCCGAGGGTGTGCCGCGAAGTGGCCACCGAGCGAGACTTGTTTAATTTCGGCGGTACTTTCTACGAATTACCGGCCCGCAATGCCCAGGGATTCGCAAAGATCCGTCCGGTCGCCACCCACAACCTTAAGATTCACGACTATGCATCTCATTTCGGCTTGCTCTTCATGACCGGACTGACCGGCGAGAAAGGTGAACGCATCGTCCAGAGCAAGGATGGAAAAAACGCGATTTGGGCAGGCGTTATCGATGACCTTTGGCAGCTGGGAAAACCCCGCGGAAAAGGAGGCGTTTGGAAGGACTCGAAAGTAAAAGCGGGAGTTGCCTCCCTCCCCTACCTGATGACCGGTTATGATCAAAAATCCGTCTTCTTGTCCAGTGAAAGGGATGCGGAGTTCACCATTGAAATCGACGTCGATGGCACGGGGTTATGGGTGCCCTGCGAAACTTTTGCCATTGGGGCAGGCAAGTCGGTCGAGCACCAATTCCCCGAAGGTTTCTCAGCTTATTGGGTACGGGTCATAAGTTCGACGGAAACAACCGCTACGGCTATATTCCTTTATGAATAGAAAAGATTTCGCTTTTGAGCCAAGCCAGGTCCACTCGATATTTCTCCTAACTTCAAAGGGTCGAATAGCCCGATTGCTTCCCCTGTTTCCATCAATAAAAAATTGGGCGGATTCGACCGATCTGCCACGACTAAGACATATTAATGTAATTGCTTTGCCGGTACCGCTATCCTAAGGAAGTCTCTCTCATTTTTCTTTTCTAGAAATCCCATCATCTATCTGCCATGACCATCGGAAAACCCGTGCTTTGCCTCTTTTTTTCGTTCTTCCTGCCCTTGGCGTCGAAAGCGGCTCAACCCAATTACATAACCTATGAGAACAAACGGATGGGAACGCTCGAAAAACCATACCTCCTCCGTACCTACGTTCCGAGCCTCGGTTTGGACGATGAAGTTCTTTCCCACCACTCGCGCGGGTTCCCGTCCCCACGTTATTCCCCTTCCAACGGACGTTTGTCCACAAGCGGATCCTATGGAACGATCCCCGTTATTCCGGCCGCCATCAGCGTAAGCTACGGCCCCCGGTTGGCCTACGCATGGGATACCACCGAATGCAGGTTACTCTACGCTTGGGCAAACGGATTCCTCGATATGGAGAGCCATTGGGGTTCGCCTCAAAGCGGGAGGCGAAATGGAAATTATTCAGCCCGTCTCTTCGGGCAGGTCTTTTACAAGGCAAAGGGAAAACCACCTTTGCAAATCAACGGGAAGCCTCATTCCGGGAAAATAAACTATTATGGAAACAAGCGCATCAAGGGGCATCCCGAATTCTCTTATCAAGTCGATGGA
>JAYOII010000565.1:0-1670 GCA_038118685.1 Opitutia bacterium | reverse complement strand
GAAAAAGATACTGTGGTGGCCGTGTTTCTCGCCCCTCCGTTTCCAGTCCGTCTTCCTCGGTTCAACCGATTCCTTCTTCCCTCGTGGTCTATTATACTGAAAGGCCGATCAAAAGCATACGCATTTCCTCCGTTCCCGACATTCAGAGGTGGGAGAACGCATTGCGCAAAAACATGGCTTTGAACGGAAGGAACAAGGGCAAGGTCGACGAACTTTTGGGTAGAATAAGAAATCACTACGGTGATCAAAGCATCGAGGCCAAGGACTATTCCAGCGGCGGCAAGGGTTACGCTCCAAGTAAGTCGACCCGGGATTTGGCTGAGTCGCGAATCGAGAGAACCGTCAAAAGCATGGCCGATTTTTATGAAAAATCGGGGAATCCCGAAATGGACCCTTCCAAGTCCGCGGGTGGAGATGGCTTCCTCAAAGGCAAGCTTTCCTTTGTGAACACTGAACTGGACAAACTGGGGAAGCCCCGTGTTTCCCTCGAAGAGCTCAAGCAGGTCATCAGTTCGCAGATGACCGGAGCGGTTACGCCCGTCGATCCATTTAAAGCTGCTGAGAAGCCAGTGCGGGATGCTCCGGCGGAGGAACCCTTTTGGGATGAGAATTTAGTCAAGGAAAGGGTCAAAGACCATTACCTTGCGTTTGCCGGATGGTTGCTTCAAACAGAAAAGAAGTTTCCTTCACTCGATCCCGAGGTGGATGAAAAGACGATGAAAACTTTTGACGTCGTCAATGACGAGCTTCGCAAAATCGGAAAGTTTGAGTCTTTGACCATCTTTCGGGAGAAAACGATTGCCTATTTGGAGGATATTGAGGATGGCCAAATCGGCAGGCCGTTCGTGCCTTTGGCTGAGAAGAACACACCGCCCGAACCGGAAAAAATTAACAACAAAGCCGAGAGGGGCGCGCCTTCTTCTTTTGTCGGTAAGCGTTTGGGAGATCCTTTTGCAAAAGGGACTTCCGTGAGTTCGCACTTGCCATTGCATACGGGGCGGGTTTTGCCCGGAAAGGCTTGGGAATCGGTGAGTCCGGTTCCCCGCTCCAACTCCTTGAACGCAGATGACCGAACGGGAACCAACCGTTCGTTCATGACTCCTTCCGACTCATCCCTTCCGGGTAAGTCTTGGGATTTCTCCAGTACCGTGAATCAAAACGGTCAATCGATGAGAATCATCAGGTCGGAGCTGAACAATTTGCCCGGTACTCCTATTTGAGCGGTTCGTTCCCTTCGTCCGATCTCAGGGCGTGGAATCTTTGTTTGTCTTTGGCGCAATTGCTTTTCCCCAAGAACAATTTCCCGTTGCCATGCTCATGTCTTTGAACGAGTATCAGACGAATGCTGAAGTGGAAGATCGGGTTGGCGGCTTACTGTTGTTTGGTTCTTTATGTTTCTTCCCTGAGCCAACCCGAGTTGCCCGATGGACCGGGGATAAAGAATTTTGACAAGCTTTTGCACTTTGGGGAGTACGCAGTCATGGGCGTTTTGTCATGGGCTGCTTTTGGGCAGGAAAAAAGAGGGTTTTCCTGGGGACTCTTTGCCTTTTGCGTCTGCTTCGGGATTGCCGACGAATGTTGGCAAGATTGGCATGCTCGCACTTCGGATGCCTGGGATGCCGCCGCTGATGCGGCAGGGGCCTTTTCCGGGCTGCTTCTCTGTCAAGTGT
>JAYOII010000564.1:0-1679 GCA_038118685.1 Opitutia bacterium | reverse complement strand
AACTATTCCCATGATGGATAATGAAAAAATCAAATTCATTTCCTTCGATCATCAAGATCCCCTATTGGATATAAGCGACCCGCGCGAACCAAGATATAAAGGAGAGACCTATCTCTCGACGATTTCCCATCTGAGAATTCTCTGCAGTGAAGACGGGAATTCATTCAAGGATGCCGGACTACCGGATCTTCATGGATCCGGCTCTCTTGAGAGTTACGGCATAGAAGATTGCCGGGTTACGAAAATGCAGGACGACTCCTTTATCCTTACCTATACGTCAACCTCACCAAGTGGATATGGCGTCGGCATGCGTCGGACTAAAAATTGGAAGACTTATGAGGAACTGGGCATGATCCTACCTCCAGCCAATAAGGACTGTGCGATCTTTGAAAAAAAGATTAAGAGAAAATACTTTTGTTTCCACCGACCAAGCGGTGTTGGGTTGGGCGGTAATTACATCTGGTTGGCATCCTCCCCTGATTTAATCAACTGGGGTGGACATGAATGCATCGCCCATACGCGCCCGGGCATGTGGGATTCTTCGCGAATTGGAGCAGGTGCTGCTCCGATTGAAACAGAAGATGGCTGGCTCGCCATTTATCATGGTGCTGATGAACAAAACCGATACTGCCTGGGAGCCCTTTTGCTGGACCGAAGAAACCCGGCCAAGGTCTTAGCACGAAGCAATAGTCCGATAATGGAGCCTATCGAAGATTATGAGCAGAAAGGATTCTTTGGTAATGTGGTCTTCACCAATGGACATACGGTTAGAGGCGACAAGGTTACTCTTTATTACGGCGCATCAGACAGCGTAATCTGTTCCGCTGATCTGTCCATTTCCGCAATCCTTAAAACTTTATGAATTCCTCGAAACTAAGTTTCACCGAGTTTCCTGGACACGATGTCTACAACATCACCGCCCCTTTTCGCTGGAGAGAAAAGACCATCATCGCTGGTAGAGTTGAAAAACGGGAGGAAGAACTCTCCCAGATAATCTTTTTTGAAGAATCTAAAAACCACTGGCATCCATCTCCGGGGGTACAATCCTTTGCCGGTCTTCAGGATCCCTGTGTAACAAAGATTAATGGAAAGATATTACTTGGCGGTGTGAGGTTTCCAGTTGAGACCGGGGGGAACGCAAACGCATGGCAAATGGAATTCTACATGGAAACAGAAAATGGTTCTTTTGATCAAGTGCTCACCGGTCCACTTAAAATGAAGGATATCCGCTTTCTCCAACTACCGGATGAGAGAATCCTCGTGCTGACTAGACCACAGGGAGAAAGAGGCGGAAGGGGCAAGATTGGCTATTGCGTCGTCAATTCACTTGAAGAGGCGACTCACGAGAAAATCGAAAGGGCACCTCTTTTCGATCATTGTCCGGAGGATTTATGGGTTGGTGCCAATGAAGCCCATTATCTTTCAAATGGTAAAATTGGTGTGCTCGGTCATATTGCAGAATTTAGTGCAGATGGAGACCGTCATTATTATTCCATGGTTTTTTCGATCGATCTGGAAACAGGTAGTTCGACCCTGCCTGAAGTGATTGCAAAAAGAAGCGACTTCCCACCCGGGGAAACCAAAAGACCGGATCTGCAAGATGTAATTTTCTCTGGTGGTCTCCAAAGACTGGAGGATGGAAACGCCCGTTTATTTGCCGGCTTGAGTGATGCCGAAGC
>JAYOII010000563.1:0-1700 GCA_038118685.1 Opitutia bacterium | reverse complement strand
TTGTCCGGAATTTTCCGGCTTGCCGCAGTAAGCTTTCTTTTTTGCCGTCGTGATTTTTTCCTCGAGTGCGGAGGGTTTTCGGAAAAGGTTTACGCTGGGGAAGAAATCTTTTTTTCAAGGCAGCTCAAGAAAGTGTGCAAAAGGGAGTCCCGCGAGTTCGTTATCTTGAAGGACAATCCGGTCACCACTTCATCGCGAAAGCTCAATTGGTTTTCAAATGGGCAAATCCTTTGCTCGACACTGATCGTATTGTGCGTGCCCTTTGCTATTCGGAGCAGGCGATTATGCGGGTTTTGGTACCGACGCCCGGCGATTCGGACGGGTGAATCAGGATGACTCTTCGAATGGGTAGCGCAGGCCCCACGTTCTTCTGATTTGATCAAGCAGGCTCATGATTTCCAGACTTTCGTCCAGCGGCATGATCTCGTTGTCCATTTTGCCTTCAAGCAGAAGTTCTCCGAAAAACTCAGCTTCGTAATTGAAGCCGTTCCCTTCAAAAGGCATCTCCACGGTCCTTGCCTTTTGGGAAAGGATGGAGGTGACCGTCATCTTTTGGGGTTTCCAACATTGTTTGTGGATTCGAATATTTCCCTCGGTGCCGGATAGAAACGCCTCTTGCCTGGTTTCCGATTCCAAGGAGGAATGCAGGAGGGCCATGCTTCCGTTGTCATATTTGAGAATGCAGGAGGCTTGTTCGTCTATTCCAGTCGGGCCTTGATGCCAATCGGAAACAAACGACTTGGGTTTGCCCATCACCATTGATGCCAGGGAAATGGGGTAAATGCCTATGTCGAGGAGGGACCCTCCGGCAAGGTTCGGGTTGAAGAGGCGACCTTCCGGTTCTCTGGTTTTGGGTTTGAATCCGAAGTCTGCTTGGAGGGTTCGAACCTCTCCGATTTCTCCGGAAGAGATCGTTTTTCTCAATTCTTTCATCAATGGAGGAAACCTCGACCACATTCCTTCCATCAGCAAAACCTTGTTTTTGCGTGCTTGAGCAACCATTTCTTCGGCTTGTCCATGATTCACGGCAAAGGGTTTTTCGCACAGCACGGCTTTGCCGTTGTTCATGCAAAGAATGGAATTTTCCGCATGTTGGGTATGGGGAGTCGCAACGTAAACAGCATCGATCGACTCGGATTCCGCCATTTGTTGATAATTCTCGAAAGCCAAAGGCACCTGCCATTCCTCCGCATAGGCTATGGATCGATCATGATTTCGTGAGGCGACCCCATGGAGAACGCCGTTAGACGTGAATTTCAATCCCTCGGCAAAAGCCCTGGAAATCCTACCCGTGCCCAAAATTCCCCATCTGATCATATTGCTCATGGAAAAATGGATATCCTATGGCACCGCTGTTTCAAGGTATAAACAAGAAAATCTTATGCTCGAGGTTGACGGATTCAAGAAGATTGCCGAATATAACCGTAATGATGACCGAGTTGACAAAGCCCCCCAAGCACCCAATCAAAGCAATTATGATGGCTGCCTTCTTTGTTTTTTTCATTGGAGGCTGTTCGCTTGAAGAAGTCGGCACTCAGCCCGTCGATACGAATCTCAGTGACGTTTCGGCTGTGCCTTCTCGTGCCGAGCCATTGTCCATGCCCCCAATGGATGCGATTCAATCCGCAGTTCCTCTGGACCGTAGGCAAGTGGACGCTTTGATGGAGGAGAATCTCAAGAAATTCGGAGCTGAATTTTCC
>JAYOII010000562.1:0-1701 GCA_038118685.1 Opitutia bacterium | reverse complement strand
ACGGCATACAGACCTACGACCGGTACCCCCAAGGCTCTTGCAAGATGAACGCTGCCAGTGTCAGGGGCAACGACCAAACTGATTTGACTGATCAGGGCACTCCATTGAGGCAGGCTGGTCTTGCCCGTTAAATCTGTGATTTGATCGGGAAAAAACGAGGCCAGTTCGGCATTGAAGGATCTCTCTTCATCTCCTTCGCCTCCGAAAAGGCAAACCGTGACTTTTTTTCTCACAAGATACTCGATGACTCTCCTGTAATTTTCTCCGGACCACCTTCTTTCTTTCTTGCTTGGAGTGGTGGCGATTCCAACGCGAGGAAAACCATCCGGCATTTCCGTATCCACCCAATTCAGATCCCTGTTGGAGAAAGCGCCGCTCCAAGAAACTTCATGGTCAGTCGCACCGATTTTATGGGCAAAAGAAAGATAAGCATCAACGAAGTGTTGATCTTCGTATGCAATGGACTCGTCGATAAAAAAACGATGGAAATCTTTACCCCTTCGACGATCGAAACCTATTTTCCGCTGCGCGGAGATTTGCATGCTAACGAGATGGGCGGAGAAACTAGCCTGCAAAACCAAGAGTTCGTCAAAGCGCGAATCCTCAAGAAGTTTACGGTTGCCCCAAAAGGCCCGAATGGATCTGGGTTTCTTTACAACCAACCACTTGAGCCCCTTCATCGGACCAATCAAGTCGACCGTTGATTGCGTAGTAATCCAAGTTATCTCGGCATCGGGGAAAGCCTTGAGCAGAGCATTCACAAGCGGCACCACAAGCACGACGTCGCCAAGGGCTGATAATCGCAGCAAGCCGATCTTCCTCATATCCCGAATGATTTTCCAGTATTCACATTGAATGATTGAACATTGTCCGAAACTTGAATACTTAAATTCCTTTTGCAGAACGAGGCTTAAGTTGCTAAAACAATTGGTCACTAGTAGCGGAACCCATCATCATGATCGACATATCTCACCTAAGGCAGGACCTAACCAAACTCAAAAGCGCAATCGAGCGCAAGAAGTTCGAATGTGACTTGGACGCCATTGTGGAGTTGGATCGGGAGAGGAGAGATTGCATTTCCAGGGCCGAGCAGGCGAGGGGAGGGCAAAAAGCGACCAACGACGAAATGTCGAAATTAGAAAAAGGATCGCCGGAATTCCTCGAAAAAGTTGCTCAGATGAAGGAAGTCGCGGCTGAAGTGAAGGAACTCGAGGCAATCGCCAAGCAGGCGGACGACCGTTTTCAGGAAGCTTTTCTTTCCATTCCCAATATTCCTCACGAGTCCGTCCCGGACGGCAAATCGGAAGATGACAATCAGGTGGTTTCCACATGGGGTGAAGTGGAGGGTGATTTCCCGAACGCTTTGCCTCACTACGACATCCCTTGGTTTGATCAGTTGATCGACTTCCCCCGTGGCGTCAAGGTAGTCGGAGCCGGCTTTCCTTTTTACCTAGGTCAGATGTCTCAACTCGTACGGGCTCTCATTAACTTCTTTCTCGAAGAGGGCGGAGCAAACGGCAACAACATTAAGAAAGGAATTAGCTGATCAAAAAAAAATGACGGAGCTTTTAAGTGGTGATACATCTTTATTTTAGAGAGATCTGCCTTCTGTTCGCAATTTAGCACACATTTATTAGACCGATAAATATAAATATATTTTAATATATATTATATATTATATATTATATATTATAATAAATA
>JAYOII010000561.1:0-1712 GCA_038118685.1 Opitutia bacterium | reverse complement strand
TTTCGAATTGCCGTGGCGATGACCAAGGCAAATCGATGGGAGGAAATTATTCGTCCTTTGACCGAGATGGGGGTGGGGCGGATTACTCCGCTTCTCACCGAGCGAACCGAAGTACGTATGCCTTCCGGCAAGGAAACGGAGAAGCTTGCGAAGTGGAGGAAATTGGCAATCGAAGCCTGCAAGCAATCGGGTAATCCTTGGTTGCCCGAAATCGATTCTCCTCTCAAGTTCGGGGAATTGTTGCCCGACAAGGAAAACAGAAGTTTTATAGCCAGTATCCGGTTGAGCTTCGGCAAGTCTCTGGCTGACTTCGAGAGTCCGCCCTCCGGAGCTCTGCTGATCATCGGACCCGAAGGCGGATGGACGGACGGGGAAGAGGATTGGGCCTTGGAGAACGGGGCCGTTCCCTTTTCTTTGGGGCCCAACGTGTTGAGAACCGAGACGGCCGCCTTGTGTGCTTTGGCAGTTGCGCGAGCTGATTTCCTTGATTAGATTTGAACGCACAATGGCTGAAGAGTTATCGGGAGAACATAAGCTGAGGATCGTACTGGAATCGATCCTGCGGAACATACCTAAAGAAGAACAGTGCAAGAAATACGGTATTTCCGAAGACGTGTTTCAAGAATGGCACGACCATCTGATTACGAACGGCGGAAAAATCTTCGATCCTGATTTCGGCAAGACCCGGACGCGCGTCCGGAAAGTTCACCGGATGAGTTTCCTGAGCAAAGCCCTGTTGACCTTTAGCCTCCTTGCGAACTTTGCTGTCCTCATCTTTTTGGCCGTGTGGCGGTTGTACCCTTTTGATGAGGCCGCTGATTCTGATTTGGGCGTAGGCGGCGATCAAAGCATCTCTCGGGTATCTCCATCCGACGTTGCGTTGGTGGAGGAGGAATCAGGCGGGACCGGGGAAGCGAATCTTGTGACCGAAGAAGAAGCCAGCGGTCCTTCAAAAGATCGCTTGGTTCCGACCGAGCCTCTGCCTCCCCCCCGATCCGACTTGGAGCACTTGTTGGCCAAGCCCTTGCCTCTTCTCAAGCCAAAACCCCTTTTGCCTGTTCCCGTTCCCGAACCGGAGAGAGAGATTGCTTTCATGGGTCAAAACTTCCAAGGCAAGCACGTGGTCTATCTTTTGGACGTGGGAACTCACGTTTTGGCTGAGAAGGAGACGAAGGAAAGTTTCAATGCCATGAAAACTGAAATTCTCAGTTCCATTGCCAATCTCTCCCCTCGTTCATATTTCAATTTGGTTCTTTTTTGGAACTTGAGAGAGGCCCACGCACTTGGAAAGACCATTCTTCGGGCCAATCAAGAAAACAAAAAGTATGCCATCGACTGGCTGTCCAGTCTGGGTGAGACCACGGATGAACTCAAGGTCAAGAGAAGTCAATATTACCCGAAGGAATTGCTTTACGCAAAACCGCTGCCAGGCGTCGTCGGTCTTTGGTATGGTCTCAGTACCGCCATAAGTTTTGACCCCGATTTGGTCTTTGTTGCTGCAGGCAACCTTCCTGCTTTCAACCTAACGGAGATTCCGAAGAGTCACTTCGAAGGCTTGGGCATTGATCCCGGTCGACTTTCCCATAATCCCATCGGCACAGCGAACGAAGAAGTCAGTGATCTGATCAAGGTCACTGCCCGCAAATGGTTGATTTCCATAGAGGATCCTTCAAGGTTACCCTTGACCGAAGATTCCATCGATGACATTGCCC
>JAYOII010000560.1:0-1729 GCA_038118685.1 Opitutia bacterium | reverse complement strand
GCAGGGGAAAGGCTTCCATGACGTCCGGAACTTCGTGGCGTAGGTCGAGCAAGATCTGTCGAAGATCCCGGCCTTCGACTTTCTTCATGGTAAAGAAAAGTTGACCCTCTCGATCCCTGCCTAACTCGTAAACCGGAAGGGTGCCGGGGTGTTGAATGTTTGCCGTGACCCGAGCTTCGCGCAGAAAGCGCTTTGTCTCGATTTCCGAATCGCGCAGGTCGGTATGCAAGGTTTTGTAGGCAACGGTTCGAAGGAGGTTCTTGTCGATGGTCGTGTAGAGTTTTCCCGTTCCACCTTCCGCAAAGTCCTTGAGGTCGTCGTACTTGAGGGAACCGCTTTTCCACGCCGAGGGGAGGATGTGGTCGGTATCCCGGGTGTGAAGGGGTTTTTCTGTCTTTTCCTTGATCATCGAAGCCTTGGATCAACAATAAAGGAGGTTGGACGGATAATCAAGCGGGAGGAGCGGTTTTCAGGGTAGGTCGGAGCCTGGCATTTTCCGCCCGATGTGAGGTTCGCGGCGCTTGCGGGCGAGTTCCACCTGGCGCTGGCGCTCGCGCAAGCTTTCTCGCTTCCGATCGCTCATGCCCCCGTTGCATTTCGGGCATGAGACGCCCTCCTCGTAATCCGGGGAAGACAGGTCCGCATCGGTCAGGGGCCATCGGCATCCGAAGCAAAGGACGGCCTTACCGTCCTTGAGACCGTGAGTGACCGAGACTTGGTGATGAAAAACAAAGCATTCCCCTTCCCACTGGCTTTCCTCGGGGGAGATTTTTTCGAGGTAATGGAGGATGCCTCCCCGAAGATGATAGACTTCGTCGAACCCGTTTTGCAAAAGGTGGGAAGATGCTTTCTCGCACCTGATGCCCCCCGTGCAAAACATCGCCACTTTTCGCTTCTGGGATTTTTCAAGGGAATCCTTGACGAAATCAGGCCATTCGGAAAAGTTTTGAGTGTCCGGGTCAAGAGCTCCCTTGAAGGTGCCTAGTTCGACTTCATAATCATTGCGGGTGTCCACGAGCAGGACATCCGGGTCCTTGATCAAGGCATTCCAATCCTCGGGTTCGACGTATTGACCGACGACTTCGGTCGGATCGATCCCGGGAAGGCCGAGGGTGACGATTTCTTCCCTTATCGCGATGCGCAAACGGTAGAAGGTTTCCCTGGAGGTTAAAGTGGAACGGCTGGGCATTCCGGCGAATCGCTCGTCCGAGCGTATCAAAGCCATGAACTTGTCAACCCCGCTTTCCGGTCCGCAGATGGTTCCGTTGATCCCTTCCCGTCCCAAAATGATCGTTCCCAGCACCTTTTCTTTGACCCCCATTTCTTCCAATCGTTCCTTCCAATCCTGAAAATCCGAAAGATCGGCAAATTGGTAGAAGGTCGTGATCGTTTGTTCCATTCGGGAACCGCGGGATAGGCGAATAGCGCTGGCTTGAGAGTTGAAAGGGTTTGATTTTCAGTCGGTCACCTCGATGATTGCTTTCAATACCCCGGAGTCCGGCTGAATCAAGCTTTCGAAACGATCGCTCACCTCGTCGAACCCCAAGCGATGGGTGATCCAAGGAACCGTGTCGATGGTCCCGTCTTCGATCAATCCAATGATCCTCGGAAAATCCCGAGGAAGGGCGTTGCGCGAGGCAAGAAGGTTCATCTCCTTGCGGTGGAGGGCGGGATGGACGAAGGAAACTTCCTCGGTCGTAATGCCGACGTAGACAAGGGATCCGGTATG
>JAYOII010000559.1:0-1731 GCA_038118685.1 Opitutia bacterium | reverse complement strand
TTGCCAGTGATGATTTGCTCGCGCTATTGTAGGCTGGCATAATCTCGGATGAGGTTATCAGTGCAGTCAAGGAACTGCTCAGAAATTGCGACGATCAGGAGTTTGCCGGCAACGAACTCGCCAGGCAACCGGTCGAAGACCTGTATCGGGAAGGCTCCGCAATATTGAAAAAAATCAGATAATGAGTCGGCTTTTCTTTGTTTTCGCCTCCTTTCTGGCGTTCGCCTGGGCCCAAAGCGGTCACGCGGACTCGGAAAACCAGCTCTTTTATGACGCCGTCCGGGCCGAAGCAGCCAAGGATTTCGATTCCGCGATCCGTTTTTATGAACAATCGGCCAAAAAATCTCACTCGGCGAACTTATATGGAAACTTGGCCAACCTGTATTTCAAGAAAGAGATGTTCGGGCGATCGATCCTCAACTACCGAAAAGCTCTTTTGCTTGCCCCCGAAAATCGTGACTTTGCGGCCAACCTTTCCTTCGTTCGGGAAACCGCCCGCATCCAAAGTTCGTCTTTGGACAGTCGATCCAGTTATCTCTATTTCGACGTCGGCCCGTCCTCCATGAATGCCTGGACAATTTTTACCGCAATCATCTTTTGGGGAGGAATGGGGGGAATGGGATTGATCTATTTTTTACAATTCGACCGTATCTTTCAAGTCTTTGTTTTTCTCGCTTGGATTGGGCTTAACTCCATTGGCGCGTTGGGCGTCACAGAGGCAAAAAACAACCACGAATTGCAAAACCGGGAAGTTATCGCCATTGCTTCCTCCTCAAGTGAGGACTCCAACGCAAGCAACCAAATCTACCTGAGGGTATCGGCTTTCGAAGGAAGCGCGACCAACACTTCGGTTCTTCCCGGAGAAAGCCTTTTTTGGGAGAAGAAAGAGAACCAATCGGCCGAGGATGGTTCAGTCAAAAAACATAAGAATGCAATCGGAGAAGTTTGGTACTTCGTGAGAAGCTTGGAAGGAAGAAACAAAGGATGGATCAGGGAAGATCAGTTTGAGCGGATCGTCGCACCCAAAACCAGCTGAAATTGGAAGCGAACCAAGGTCCTCAAATCAATCGGGTATCGTCAATTTTTTCAATCGCCACGAAATCCCCCTTGAACTTTTCCTCCATGATCTTCCTGATTCCATCCGGCAATTCCGAAATCCTTTTCTCGATCATTTTGGAGTCCTTGATTTGACGAACCTGTTTCGGCGGTTCAGTGGAAGGCGTATCATAGTCACCACTCAGGTGATCGGACTCTTCTTCGCGGGAATTATTCTCAGGCTCGGTTTCGTCAGGCTCAGGCCTTTCGATTGAAACAACAGGGTCGTTGTCATCCGCCTTTTCTTCTTCCGGGATTCCCTTGTCTTTTGTTTTGGGCGCAAAATCCTCCTTGGTCGGAAGGGCCTCGGGTTCGACCGATGGAGGGGGCCTCAGGTCGCTTGGCGGCTCAGGTCTTTTTTTTTTAACCTCATCGGGAATCATTCCCGATATCCTTCGAATGACTTGGTCAATGGAACGCGAACGACCCGACTCCACGGCCCGGAAAAGAGTCACTTCGAAATTCGTTTTTTCGGAGAGTCCCATCTTCACCAAGTCTTCCCCTTCGCGAAGGGAATCCAAGATTCGAACGCACTGCTCGGGACTGACCTTGCTTTGGGCTTGTCCATCCCGCAAGCTTTTGAGCAAAAACTCACGAAAAATTTCCGACAAGTCGAGCAAAGAGCGGTAAAAATCA
>JAYOII010000558.1:0-1741 GCA_038118685.1 Opitutia bacterium | reverse complement strand
CCGAAGCTCGTCACCGCCATCAATTTGCCTACGCCCCCAGACCCGACGAAAGAGCATTGCCCTTGGATCCGGGAGGAGTTTATCAATGGCGATCAAGCGGAGAGAAACATCTTTTCAATCCGACTACCATTCACAAGTTGCAGAAAGCAACCCGGCTTGGTGACTATCAGGTCTTCAGGGAATATTCGGACGCGGTAAACGACCAATCCCGTAATCTCTATACCCTTCGCGGACTGATGGATTTCAAGTTCGACCAATCCGAAGGGATTCCTTTGGATGAAGTCGAGCCGGCCTCTGAAATCGTCAAGCGTTTCAAGACGGGGGCGATGTCCTATGGTTCCATTTCCAAGGAAGCCCATGAGAGCTTGGCGATTGCGATGAACAGATTGGGAGGAAAATCCAACACGGGTGAAGGTGGCGAGGAATTGGACCGCTTTACTCCTGACTCGGATGGAACTTCCCGTCGGTCTGCCATCAAGCAGGTCGCGAGTGGTCGTTTTGGGGTAACTAGTTTTTATTTGGTCAATTCGGATGAGATCCAAATCAAGATCGTTCAGGGAGCGAAGCCGGGAGAAGGTGGCGAACTGCCCGGACACAAAGTACTTCCTCCGATTGCCAAGACACGTGGCACGACCCCGGGCGTCGGTCTGATTTCGCCTCCACCGCATCACGACATATATTCGATCGAAGATTTGGCCGAACTCATTCACGACCTCAAGAACTCAAACGTAAATGCTCGGGTGAACGTCAAACTCGTCTCCGAGGTAGGAGTGGGTACGATTGCCGCCGGCGTGGCCAAAGCCAAGGCCGACGTTATTTTGATCTCGGGCTATGACGGCGGCACGGGCGCTTCTCCCAGGTCTTCCATTCAACATGCCGGAGCACCTTGGGAACTCGGGTTGGCGGAAACAAACCAAACCCTTTTGCTCAATGACCTTCGAAGCCGGGTTGTTCTCGAAACCGACGGTCAACTCAAGACCGGTCGTGACATAGCGATTGCCTGTTTGCTTGGGGCGGAGGAGTTTGGTTTTGCCACTGCACCGCTCGTGACCCTTGGGTGCCTCATGATGCGTGTTTGCCACAAGAACACCTGTCCCGTTGGAATCGCAACCCAAGATCCACGACTTCGCGAGAAGTTTTCCGGTGGTGCGGATGCGGTTGTCAACTTCATGAATTTCGTTGCGGAAGAGATGCGCGAAACGATGGCCAAACTTGGCTTTCGAACTATCAACGAAATGGTCGGCCGAGTTGACAAATTAGAATTGCGCAAAGCGCTGGACCATTGGAAAGCCAAGGGTCTTGACTATTCCAAAATTTTATATCGCCCGGAAGTCGGTCCGGAGGTAGGAACGTTTTGCCAAATGAATCAGGACCATCTTCTCGACAAGTCACTTGACAACCTGAAGATACTCGAAGCTGCTCAACCTGCGATTCGCGAAAAAAAGTCGGTTGTCTTGGATCTTTCAATCGTCAATACGGATCGCGTGGTCGGAACCATAACCGGGGCGGAAATATCAAGGGTTCATGGTCCCGACGGGTTGCCCGACGACACCTTGACCATTAACTTGAATGGATCAGCCGGTCAGAGCCTTGGTGCTTTTTGCCCCAAAGGCATGACCTTGCGCGTCACGGGTGATACCAACGATTATTGCGGCAAGGGGCTTTCCGGAGCCAAGGTAATTGTCCATCCGCCCGACGATTCACCCTTCGTTGCTCATAAGAACATTATCACGGGAAACGT
>JAYOII010000557.1:0-1742 GCA_038118685.1 Opitutia bacterium | reverse complement strand
ACCAAAAGCCGCCCCCGTTTCACCATTACGTCGGACTCGAGAAGCGCAAAGGGCGCCATGATCATTGCCGATCTCGTACAAAAGGAATATGTCAAATTGCACAAGAGTAGCAAAAGCGAGAAGGTGGAGTTCGTTAAGAAAACCTTGGAGGACCTTCTGGCAAACAGTTTGGCGAAGGAAAAAAAGATCGCATTGGAGATGTCCGATTTCAAAAAGAGGAACAATCTCCCTTTTTTGGAAGACGAGAAAAGGGATACGGGAAACAGCAAAAGCGAATATGCTTCCGAAGTTACCAAATCAAGGCTTGAGCAAATCAGAATCAATTCTTTGCTACGCCAAATATTAGCGATCAAAACCAGGATCGGGACCAAGTCTGAGTCCGTATCCTCCAAGGACGTGAACGATGACATTGCGGTAATCAAAGATTTTTTTGAGATTGATGCGATTGAGTCGTATGGAAACATCCCCTCTCTCAGGCAGACGCTTTATGATCTTGAAAGGACCCGCAGAGACTACGAGGAAACCGGCTCGGGATACTTGGAAAAACACCCCAAGATGATTGAAAATGCAAGGAGCGTGCAGCAAGTGAAGAATGCCCTGAAAGATGAAGTCACCTCCGCAATTGAAGACTTGAGGGACAAGCACATTCAATTGAGCGCCCAGGAAAAGGAATTTGGCGATGAAATGGCCAAGGTGCAGCAGCAGTCTGAGAAACTGAGCGAAATCGAGGACACGCTCAATAACTATACGCGGGAGTTGGCCGTAGTTCAAAGAAGCACCGATGGCATCCATAGCAGGCTTAACGAGGTAAAAATAGAACAGGCATTGCCCTCCGAGCAGGACGAACCACTCCGTATGGAGTCCTTTGCCTATGAACCCGGAGCTCCTTACTCTCCGGACAAGCAAAAGATCAAGGAACATGGGATCATGATTTTTTCAGTGCTCTTCATATTGATCCCACTTTGCTTGGAATTTATTGATAATCGCGTCAAGTCACCCTGGGACATCGAAGTCTTCATTGGAAATGATTTGATTGGGGGCATTCCCAAGATTTCCGAAATCGAAGAAAGGGAGCGACCCTTGATCGTGGGCAATGACTTGGATGATGGTCTCACGGAGTCTTTCCGTAGCATGTACAGCAGGATTCAAATGAATTCGCATACGGATTATCCGAAACTTATTTTGGTTACCTCCGCCATTCCTAGTGAAGGAAAGAGCCTTATTTCGGCAAATTTGGCCTACAGTTGCGCCAACCATGGAAGAAAGACGATTCTGGTTGATTTTGACCTCCGTAGACCGGGTTTGCATAAATTCTGCAATTTGGAGAATGAAAGGGGTTTGCTTTCTCTTGTGAATGAAGTGGGACAGAAGGGGAAAGAAATCGACCAATGCGTTGCCGACACCTTGACCGAGATTCACCCGAACTTGTTCGTGCTTCCTTCAGGCGGCAAAACCCGTGCCGCGACGGAAATGCTTGAGCATGATGATTTTTCAGTAGTGATTGAGTCTCTGAAAAAGAACGCAGAAGTTATCATCATCGATAGCCCGCCTATCGGCTTGTTTCCTGATTCTCTTGCCATTGCCCGAAAAGTGGAAGAAGTCCTGTTCGTAACACGTTACGGAAAAGTTTCCCGAAAGGTTGTGAAAAGCCTGATTGGCAGCATCAAGGAAACCGGAGTCAACCTTTTGGGGGTAGTTTTGAACGATTTGCCGCAGAAGAAAACCCCTGGTTACTATTATTC
>JAYOII010000556.1:0-1747 GCA_038118685.1 Opitutia bacterium | reverse complement strand
GCGTTCTCCCGCAGGAATTGGAATCAACAAGGACGACGAGCTTTTCTTCACCGACAACCAAGGTGACTGGGAAGCTTCCAGTTCCTTGCATCACATAGTCGAAGGGCGTTTTCACGGCCATCCCTCGTCGCTCACCGATCATCCGGATTTCAAGGGCAAGGATCTCAACGCCATTCCAATCGAGGACTACGAAAAGTTATGGAAGCGGCCGGCCGTGTGGATTCCGCATGGGGAACTGGCCAATTCGCCTGGAGAACCCATTTTCGACTACACCGGTGGTAAATTCGGACCCTTTGCCGGACAGATGTTCATTGGTGATCAGAGTCGCTCCAACATCATGCGGGTTTCCCTCGACAAAGTCGGCGGTGAATACCAAGGGGTGATCTTCGATTTCGTCAACCGGCTCCAAACCGGATGCATCCGGCACGTTTTCGGCAAAGACGGAACTCTTTGGGTCGGGCAAACCGGAAGAGGGTGGGGTTCCGCAGGCGGAAAGGAGTTTGGCCTCCAGCAGGTAAAGTGGGACGGCAAGACCACTCCGTTCTCCATGCATGACGTCAAGTTGACCAAGGAGGGTTTTCGCATCACCTTTACCAAGCCCACAGACAAGGCACTTGCCGAAGACCCGGAAAAGTACTCGGTCGAGCGTTGGGGTTATCATTACCATCCCAAGTACGGGTCCCCGAAAACCGACCTGAAAAAGGAAAAACCAGCCAGCGTTCAAGTTTCCAAGGATGGCCTTGCAGTAAACATCGGCGTAACCTTGGAGAAAAACAGGGTTTACAAGCTTAACCTTGGTGCGATCACGGCTATGGACGGCTCGAAAATGGCCAATGGGTTTGCTTGGTACACCCTGAACCGCCTCAAGGACTAAATCGGGAGCCTTCCCTTACTTTCGCAAGTTATGAGCGTGGTAAGCTACCAATGAATTGACGAGCTTTCCACCCTCCGCAGTCAAGAGGCTTCCCAAATCAAACTCGTATACGCGCCGGGGAGTCATCTCCTCAAACTCCAAGAGGATCGTCTTTGCGTCCTTGGAAACCGTAACTTCGGCGGGCTTTCGGGTTTCCTGGCTGACCTGCGGCGAACCATACCCCTGATGATACTTGTAAGTGTAGAGCTTGGTTGAGAAGTTATCAGGATTGGAAACCGACTCCCTGTCCATGGGAACCGTGAAGGTCATGGAAAAACCCTTTGGAGTCAGATTGATGGAAAGCAATTCAGGGGGCGACTCTCCCTTCCAGGTAATCTTCTGAATCCCGCGACTTCCTGCCCAACCGTGGGCACTATGGGCCACCCAAAGAGTTTTTCCGTTCGGATCAAAGGCCAACCGGTTGTTTCCCGTCGAAAGCCCGTTCCCGTCGTAAAAGGGGAGGCAGGCACCCTGAATTTTCCCTCCAACCCTCTCCGTGATGATCCGCATGATTCGCGGCTTATTCATTTCACCTATGAGCATTTGACCTGCAAATGGACCGAACTTGCCTAGAGTCGAGTCGACCAAAGGCTGCGTAGGTGAATTGGCCATGCTTCCATGAGGAAAGAGAATGGCTGCCGTCTCCCTCATCGTATCGAGGTTAAGAACAGGCAAGTCGACGGGTCGTCCGCCGGTCCATTTTTCATCCCAAAGGAGGCTCGCCGCATGTCCGTAGAACTTTCCCTTTTCGATATGGTGCAGCTTGCTCGTGCCGACCCAGTCCCCCTGATTGTCGCTGACGAACAAGTTCCCATCCAAATCAAACCCCAGACC
>JAYOII010000555.1:0-1765 GCA_038118685.1 Opitutia bacterium | reverse complement strand
CTCCGTAAGTCGCGGCCGAAGAGGCATAGACGAAGCGGGCGCTATTTCCCAAAGACCATTCGCAAAGTTCTTTCGTATAAAGGAAATTGTTGTCTCGCAGATAGTCTTCGTCAGTCTCAGTGGTACTGGAGCAGGCTCCTAGGTGTATGACGGTCCTTACGTCGGTGAGTTCGGGATCGTTGCGACGGATCAATTCACGAAATTCATCGACTCCCAAGTTTCTGCGGAAGCCAAGGTATTCGAGATTTCTCTTCTTGAGCGAATCGTCTTCCCACTGGTCTATCAACCAGACGTTGTCCAAATTCTGGTTGTTGATTCCCCAAATTACCGCACTGCCGATCAAACCGGCGCCACCGGTGACAACCGTCGCTCCTTGCATGAGGTCATGCATCGGACAATTCGATCGACCGGTCTCGGGCGGCATGGGCCGCTTTTCTTACGATTTCTCGGAGTTTGTCCGCGGAGAAACTTTCCAGGGCCGCCTGCGTGGTTCCATTGGGTGAAGTCACCCGGTTTCTCAATTCCTCGGGATGCAAGCCGCTTTGCTCCATGAGTTTGGCGGCTCCGATCACGGTGCGGGCCGCCAATTCTTTGGCCAAGTCCGGCTCCAGTCCAATGTCCTTGCCCGCTTCCTCGAGAGCGCAGGCGAACTCGAAAACATAGGCCGGACCGCTTCCGCTTATTGCGGTGACCCGGTCGACGTCCCGTTCTTCTCCGACTTCTCTGGCCAAGCCCAAGGAAGAAAGAATTTCCAAGATCAACTTGCGATCCTCTTCAGTCGCATTTCTCGCAAAGAGGAAGCCGGTGGCTCCCGCTCCAATTTGCCCGGGCGTGTTGGGCATCGATCGGACGACGTTTCGGGCCTTTGGGAAAACGGAATCGAGACGCTCGAGAGTAATCCCCGCCATGATGGAAAGGATCAGCGTGCCTTCGGTTGAATCACTGATGGAAAGGGGGAGTTGGGCAAGTTGTTGCGGTTTGCAACCCAGGGCCAAAAGGTCGGGCTTTGTCTCTAGCATCGCCTCAATCGAATCGAAGCGAACAATGCCCGTTTCTTCGGATAGTTTTTCGGAAGTCCCGTCATTGGCGGAGCAACATGCAATTTCCACAGCGTCAAAGGTTTGGGAACGGAGGAGGCTTTTGACTATGGCGGAAACCATCTTCCCGGCTCCCACGAAAGCAACTTTGATTTTCATTGTTCGGGCTGTGTTTTTGAATGGATGGATTCTGCTCCGACTCGGTCGGTCATGGTTCGCGATGCCAGATCATGGAGCGATTTCTTTTGCTTGCTCAAAAGAAAGCAAAGGAGGTTGGCGATACCGAGTAAGGCGAAACTGCAAGACAAGCCTTTGATGACCGATCGAATCACGGTTTGTCGCAAAGTAATGGCAGTCGATGGTTCTTCCGTGTTATTTTTGGTCCTGAGCGAAAAGGTTGCCTTGCCGATGGATTTCCCTCCCCAAAATAATTCGGCTTGCAAGAAATAAAAAATGAAAAACAGGGTTACGATGAGGTTGTAGTTGATTTTGTCCTGAAAAAATTGGAGATCCCGCAAGACATTGTCCAATTCTCTTTGATCGGGTTGCTTTTGTTGAAACAGTTCGGCAACCCTCGAAGTCAGGTTGTCGAATTCATTTGCGGTTTGTTCGCCCAGGGCTTTGGGCAGATACAGCATGATCAGCATTGAAATGAAAATGAGGAGGACGAAATCCATCCCAAAGGCAAGAAGCCGGATTGGTGCGGAAACAGGGGTTTCGCTCGGTTC
>JAYOII010000554.1:0-1767 GCA_038118685.1 Opitutia bacterium | reverse complement strand
CGTCTATGCTCGGATGTTTTTCCAAAACCTGATTGCGTAATTTTTCAAGCTCTACTTTTTGACTGACGTCACAGGGAATGAATTCCCCTTGCCCGTCAATCTTCCTGATTTCATCAAGCCGGCTTTCGGCTTTGTCCTTGTTTCTTCCAACCAGGTAAACATAAGCGCCTGCCCCGGCCAACCCTTCCGCCATGGCTCCGCAAAGTTCACCGGTTCCACCAATGACGACCGCGCATTTCCCGCGCAATCCGAATAAATTTTCCAAGTAGTCCATTTTTTGCAAAGGTTTCAGTTCAACGATCAACGCGGGCGCCACCGCCGCCGACGAGTTTTTCGACTTCGGCCAAGATGGCCATTGAGGTATCCCCGGGGGTGGTCATGGCAAGGGCTCCGTGAGCAGCTCCGAATTCAACGGCTTGAGCCGGATCGTTGGTGGTCAGAAGCCCGTAGATCAGTCCGGATGCAAAACTATCGCCACCGCCCACGCGATCGAGAATTTCGAGGTTCTCACGATGGGTTGCCTCATGAAATTGTCCGTCTGCCCAGCAAATCGCCCCCCAGTCGTTCAGGCTGGCGGTCTTGACCGAGCGTAAGGTTGTGGCCGTTACCTTGAAGTTCGGAAACTCGCCCGTAGCCTTTTCGATCATCGCTTTGAAGGAATCGATCTCGATATTGCTGATGTTTTCGTCGAGTCCTTCGACCTCGAAGCCCAGACATGCGGTGAAATCCTCCTCGTTGCCAATCATGACGTCGACGTGCTTGGCGATTTCCCGGTTTACTTTCTGCGCTTTTTCAAGGCCTCCGATGGATTTCCAAAGGGATGGACGGTAGTTGAGGTCATAGGAAACGATAACACCGTGTGATTTCGCGGCTTCGACGGCTTCCGTTACGGCCTCGGCGGCCGATTCGGACAGTGCGGCGAAAATCCCTCCGGTATGAAGCCACCTGGCTCCTTGCCTGCCGAAAATATCATTCCAGTCGAAGTCCCCGGGTTTAATTTGGGAAGCGGCGGAATTGCCCCGATCGGACGTTCCGACCGCCCCGCGCAATCCGTATCCCCGCTCGGTGAAGTTCAAACCGTTTCGGATTGTCCGACCGATTCCGTCAAAGTCTTCCCACCGGATGAGGTCAGTCGATACTCCGCCTTGGAGAATCAGGTCTTCGAGAAGACGGCCGACTTCGTTTTGGACGAAGGACGTTGCCACGGCGGTTTTCATCCCGAAGCAGCGTCGAAGACCGCGAGCGACGTTGTATTCCCCTCCGCCTTCCCAGGCATTGAATGAACGGGTGGTTCGTACTCGACCCTCTCCGGGGTCCAGTCTGAGCATGATTTCTCCGAAGGAGACAAGGTCCCATTTGCATTCGGAAGCAGGTCGAAGATCGAGCGTGTTCATAAGTCAAGAAGCGGGTCAGATGGCGATGGGAAATTGTTCCGGATCGAACGAGAGGTCGGTGTTTCGCGCCAGTTGGGCGAATTCTTCCAGTTCTTTTGCGCTGAAAAGAAGGCCTTGGTTCTTTTCCGACTTAACGGCGAACTTGGCCTCCATTTCGCCGGGGAGAAGACAGTTTTCGTTTCCTTCCTTGAGAACGTCGTTCAGCACGGCCTTCAAGTTGGCCCCTTGGTTACGGTTTCCGGCAAAATTGCCGGCGTCAAAGGCTTCGGGGTGGATGACCTGAAAGAAAAAATTGCAGGAAAATTTCTCTTCCGGAATATCCTTGGGAATACCACGCACAGTGGGCAGGGATCCTCCGGACATTGCCCCCATG
>JAYOII010000553.1:0-1768 GCA_038118685.1 Opitutia bacterium | reverse complement strand
CTCATAGTCCATATACGGCGCGCCCTCAATCTTTACACCCGTTCGAGCAAGATTTCTATATTCGACTGATGGATCCTTTTTTGCGATGAACTGCTCGAAGGTCTTCAGGTAAACGAAAAGCCTTTGTTCCACCAGTACTTTTTCCTGCGTGTTGCCGGGAAGCCGTTGGCCGTTGGCCGCATGGGAGTAATGAGCTCCGCTGTCGGCGTAGGAAGAATCGTCCGTGTAGTAACGCCCGTCATCCCTTACGGACATGTCCTGACCGACAAACAAAACTTTGCGGCAACCGAGTAACCTGGAAAGATCCAAAACGCATCCCGATACCGTGCCTTGCTCCATGATGGTCGTTCCAGTCGGCAGTCCCATGTGTTGCTTGACCAAATCTACGATGGGATTGAAGGTGCACCAAGAGAAAATGCGTCCGGAGAAAAGCCGTACGATTTCCGGGTAGGCACTAAACGGACAAGCCAAAGGCACGTCTTCCAGGCTGACGTTTTTAAAACCAGCCAAAGTCGGCGGCATGGGGTCGGCCGTAACGACCATGTGTGGGCGAATCCCGGAATTGATCAGCTTGCGGTATGGACTGTTGCTTGAAATGATAATGGCTTTGTCCTGGACTGACTTGAGGAATTCGATGGACTCATCGAGAGAAGGTCCCGCTCCAACCAAAACAAAGGGGATGTCCGGGAATTCTCCCTTCATTTCGCCTACGTCGGGAGCCTGAGCCATGTGAGGGAGGTTCTGAAAAGTGTTTTCTTGCAGATTGATTGCAGTCCTTACGTTAACTTCCATCAAAGGTCGAATGACGAGGTATTGTCTCACCAATTCGTTTCTCATCTTGTCGTAGTAAGCCTCGTCAACTGAATGCAAAGGAGAAAATACTATGCTGTTCACATCGTTTACACCCGTCAGGGCCGCCCCCTGTATCGAAGCGAAGTAATCGTCGTCGAGCTCTCCCGTTCCGAGCAGAAATCGTTGATGACCAAGTAAATCCGACAGGTCGAAGCGAGCAAGGGTTTCCCTGAGAAGGGCTGGATCTTTTTCCCCGACGAGAAAAGTTATTCCTGTTCCTGACTCTTGAAGGAAATACTTCAAATGAGATCCGTCGCCAAAACCAGTGACTCCGTATAGGGATTCGCCTGCGAGATTCAGGTTGTCGAACCATCTTTTTATGAGTATCCCAGGGTTTTTGTCGCCGTAGGGGCAAAATGAGTAGTCACCTCGCTGCAACATCAAGCGCTCGACTCCATTCTCGAGCGAATAGTTAAACGAGTCCGGCATTCTGTCTCCTGCTTCAATTATTTTTCTCAACACAGCAGGGAATCGAGTTCGGAGAACGGCTTCATTGGCCGGGAGCATTTTTCTCGCGGTCATGTTTTATCCACCCTGCTTTTGAGGTAGGGTATGATTTCCTCGGAAAAAAGCTTTCTTGATCGCTTGAAGACCGGAAGGAACCGGACGGAGAGATCGTCCGAGAGTTTCGCTGGATTTCCTTGCTCGAAAGCATCCAGCATGCCGTTGAGGGATTCGGCTTGTTCGACTGAAATATCCTTCAATTTATCAGCCCACGGAGGTTCGTATGCGTTCGCGTAAGGACCAATATTGTCGATTAATTCTGCAAAAGGTTGGATCCTGTTGATTAATTCGTCCATTCGCTTGAAAACTTCAGACCATGGAATCGAAAGAATGTTTTTGATGTAGGCGTCGAGCTGGCTTTCCATTTCACTCATTTGATTCATCGACTCAATGATCAAGCGAAGCGTTAATT
>JAYOII010000552.1:0-1770 GCA_038118685.1 Opitutia bacterium | reverse complement strand
CCCTCGTGGAACCGCATCACTCTGGCTCTGGACGACGACTACGAAGCTCCTCTTCGTGTCGAGACCTTTTCGAATCGTTCCGTAGCTCACAAGACCTATCTTCTGAACAGCCTCAAGAAAATCCAATCGACTTGGATACCGAAAACTTTCGACTGCAAGAATAGAAACGACCGTTCGAACACCCGTTTCGAAGTTCTTTCCGCCGCCTTGCAGTTGGATCTGGACCCTCTTCTTTTCACGCCCGAAGGCTTGGGTCGGGAGCTGCCGGTGCCCGAGGAATCTTACCTTTCCGCCCAATAGAATAATTCTTTCAGCAAATGGACTTGCTCGCCGCGGGCAATTCCCTACATTCTGCCTCCACAATCATGAAAAACGGATACCTGTCGAAATGGGCTCAAAACGTCTCACCTTCTCCCACCTTGGCGGTGGATGCCAAAGCCAAGGCTCTCAAGGCAGCGGGAGAGGACGTTTGCGGTTTCGGGGCCGGCGAACCCGATTTCGATACGCCATCCTTCCTCAAAGACGCCTGTGCCGAAGCCTTGGCAGAGGGAAAGACCAAGTACGCGCCGGCGGCGGGTTTGCCTGACCTTCGGGCCAGTTTGGCCGAACAATACGCCGGTCATGGAGTTCTTGCCGAACCTTCGCCTGCTCAAGTCGTGGTTAGCCCGGGAGGGAAATATTCCTGCTATCTTGCTATTTTGGCCACCTGCGGACCCGGGGACGAGGTCCTTGTTCCGGCTCCCTATTGGGTGAGTTATCCCGAAATGGTCAAATTGGCCGGAGCTTCGTCAAAAATCGTTTTTGCCGGAGATGACCAAGGTTTCAAAGTCACCCCCGCTCAAATTGAGGAAGCCCTGACTCCCTCCACCCGCATGCTTATTCTCAACAGTCCTTCCAACCCCACGGGCTGTCTTTACGAGCGAGGGGAAATGGAAGCAATCGTCGAGCTCGCCTGCAAACATGACTTTTTGATCATGTCGGACGAGATTTACGAGTATCTCCTTTACGACGGGGCCGCTCATCACCGTCCGGCTTCCTTTGGCCCCGAGGCGGCCGAGCGTGTGATCACGGTTTCCGGTTTCAGCAAGACCTTTTCCATGACCGGTTGGCGTCTTGGGACTCTTGTGGCCAACCCGACGATCGCCAAAGCCGTAGCCGACCTGCAAAGCCAAACCACTTCCAACGCCACGACTTTTGCCCAGTATGGAGCTTTGGCGGCCATCCGGAATTGGGACCGGGCCATCGGAGCCGTTCGCGAGATGCTTGTTCATTTTGATCGCCGCCGCCTCAAGTTGCTCGAAGGTCTCGAGTCCATCGACGGAGTAACCTGCCAACGGGCTCAAGGAGCTTTTTACCTCTTCCCCAACGTTTCCTCCTTTGGTTTGAGTTCGGAAGAATTCTCAAGCCGTCTGCTCGACGATCAAAAAGTGGCGGTGGTATCGGGGCATGCTTTCGGAGCCGAAGGCTATGTTAGGCTGAGTTACGCGACGTCGGATGAAATCATTGAAAAAGGATTGGACCGATTTGCAGAATTTTGCTCGAAAATTTGATCTATCTGCTCGAAAAAAAGAAGCTTCGATTTATGAGTTGACGAAGGAATCAACCAACTCAAGGATACGATACACAAACCAAACTATGAAACATCTATTTTTCCCCATCCTTTTGTTTTTTTCTTCGTTGCTTGTGGTTTCAGGTCAATCTCCTACTAATTTGAGAACATTGACCACTTCGCCCAACAAAGGACCGAATGACGTGAAAGCCGGATACCGC
>JAYOII010000551.1:0-1774 GCA_038118685.1 Opitutia bacterium | reverse complement strand
CGGAGAAACCGAAGAATTGTACGACATGAAGAAGGACCCCGATGAATTGATTAACTTGGCGATGCAGGACAAGCACCTGAATCTTCTTCGCAAGCTCAGAAAGAAAACGGTTTCCGAACTCGAAAGAACGGACTGCAAGTTTGCCAAAAAAATGCCTCCCGTGCAGACCCCCTGAATACCCCAAGTCTTGAAAAAGCTCTTCGTCCTTACTTTCAGCCTGTGGTCTCTGGCCTCGGTCTGGGCCAAGCCCAACGTACTCTTCATCGCCATCGACGACCTTCGACCCGAGCTCGGCTGCTTTGGCGGAAAGGAAGTTCTATCCCCCCATATCGACAAGTTGGCTGCCGCCGGCATGATCTTCACCCGGGCCTATTGCCAAGTCCCGGTCTGCGGCGCCTCGAGGGCGAGCCTGATGACCGGCCTCAGGCCCACGAAAAAACGTTTTCTCTCTTTCGATACCTATGCCGAAAGAGATGCCCCCGGAGCCATGACTCTGCCGGAGGAATTCAAGAGAAACGGATACCATTGCCTTTCCAACGGAAAGGTTTTTCACCACAAGGACGACACGGCCAAGCGGAGTTGGAGCGAGGCCCCCTGGAAACCGAGTTTGGGCGGAGCCTCCTTTATCGACCCGAAGTCAGAGTCAATGATTGGCGGACGAAAGAAGCGCGGTCCCGTTTGGGAAGCGCCCGAGGTCGCCGATAACGCATACCCGGACGGTCAGATTGCCGACAAGACGATTGCCGATCTCAAGCGGATGAAAAAAAGGGGCCGCCCCTTCTTTTTGGCCTGTGGGTTCAAGAAGCCCCACCTTCCTTTTTATGCCCCGGAAAAATACTGGGATCTGTACGACCGGGCCTCCCTCGAACTTGCCGACAACCGCGAACGCCCGAAGGACGCCCCTTCGGCGCTCAGGGGCTCGGGAGAGATTCACAATTATCACGATCGGGGAATGAAGTACAACGGCGAGGAATGGCACCGGGCATGCCTGCACGGCTACTATGCCTGCGTAAGCTACGTCGACGCCCAGATCGGAAAGATCATGAAAACACTGGACGACCTGGACCTACGGGAAAACACCATTATCGTTCTTTGGGGAGACCACGGATGGCACCTGGGCGAGCACAATTTCTGGGGCACGCACAACCTCATGCACCTATCGACCCACTCG
This sequence comes from Opitutia bacterium, assembly GCA_038118685.1. Lineage (GTDB taxonomy): Bacteria > Verrucomicrobiota > Verrucomicrobiia > Opitutales > Seribacteraceae > Seribacter. The sequence goes on along the minus strand of JAYOII010000551.1, from coordinate 603 downwards.
CCCCTGATCGTCTCCGTACCCGGTTTCAAGCCCGGACAAACCTGCGACCGCCTGGTTGAATTCGTCGACCTCTACCCTACCCTCATGGACCTGAGCGGTCTCAAGTCATTGAACCAAGGACTGGAGGGGACGAGCTTCACGCCCTTGCTGGAGACCCCCCGTTTACCATGGAAAAAAGCGGCCTTCTCCCAATTCAAATCCGCGCTCGGCGTGGTGACTGACCGCTACAATTACGCCGAGTTCGACGACGGCACCAAAATGCTATTCGATTTGAAGGACGATCCCGACGAAAACGTCAACCTGGCCAACTCCCCCAAGCATAAGGATGAGGTCAAACGGCTTGGCTCGGTTCTGCGGGGTGGATGGAAAAAAAACCTGCCCCAAGGAGCAACCCCCTGAGTCTCGTCCTGTCCCTATTTCTCAGGAATCTCGTTGAGAGTGTAGTACGCCACGTCGTGGAGAAGAGGGTGATCCTTCCCTTTGAGACGAATGCCCGGCATCTTCAACTCATGAACGTTGCCCTTGACCATCCCCTCGACGGTTAACCGTACGCTCTTGCCATCCTTGGCGGGAACCGCCTTCTTCACGACGGGAACGGATTTG
>JAYOII010000550.1:0-1780 GCA_038118685.1 Opitutia bacterium | reverse complement strand
CCCCTCCGCTCTCCCTTGGGGCGAATTGGGCGTCGACGTCGTGATCGAGTCCACGGGCTTGTTCGTGGCCAAGGAGTTGGCCGCCGGTCACCTTGAGGCAGGAGCCAAGAAGGTTATCATTTCCGCTCCTGCCAAAGGCGACGTGCGGACCATTGTTCTTGGGGTCAATGACGCAGACTTGACGGCCGACGACGACGTTGTTTCGAACGCGTCCTGCACCACCAACTGCCTGGCCCCCATGGTCAAGGTCGTCTTGGAGAACTACGGCATCGCCGAAGGGTTGATGACGACGGTGCACGCTTACACCGCTACGCAAAAGCCGGTGGATGCGCCTTCGGTCAAGGATTGGAAGGGAGGCCGTGGAGCCGCCATCAACATTATCCCTTCCACCACTGGTGCGGCCAAGGCCGTGGGTCTCGTTTTGCCTGAGGTTCAGGGTAAGCTTACGGGGATGGCTTTCCGGGTGCCCACACCTACCGTTTCCGCAGTCGATTTGACGGTCAAAACCGAGCGCCCCACAAGTTACGAGGCCATCTGCGCCAAAATGAAGGAAGCCTCCGAAGGTCCCCTCAAGGGGATTTTGGGTTACACCGAGGACGAGGTCGTGTCCTCCGACTTCATCCATTGTCCTGACTCCTCGATTTTCGACGCCGGTTCCGGCATGGGTTTGAGCGACACTTTTTTCAAGCTCGTATCTTGGTACGACAACGAATGGGGTTACAGCAACCGTTGCGTCGATCTGCTCAAGAGGGTTTCCGCCTTTCTCTGATTTAATCGCATTTCCTTCTCTTCAACCGGAAAGTCCGGATCACCCGGACTCTTCCAAGCACCGCGAGTCATGTCCAAGGTAAAAACCATAGACGACGTAAAACTAGAGGGTAAGCGCGCTTTCGTTCGCGTTGATTTCAACGTTCCGCTCGATTCGGATGGAACCATAACCGACGATACCCGCATCAAAGCCGCTCTTCCCACCATCAGAAAATTAATGGAAGGAGGGGCGAAAATCGTTCTGGCGAGTCATTTGGGGCGTCCGAAAGGGGAGAGAGTCGAATCGATGAGCTTGTCTTCGGTGGCCGTGGATTTGGCCGACAAACTTTCGGCTCCGGTTCTGTTTCTGGATGACTGCATAGGGGCCGAAGTCGGCCAAGCCATCGACAACCTTGAAAATGGTCAGGTCGCTCTTTTGGAAAACCTCCGTTTCCATTCGGGCGAAACGGAGAACGATCCTTCATTCGCCCGTCAACTCGCATCCCATGCGGATCTTTTCGTCAATGACGCATTCGGCACCGCTCATCGCGCCCACGCCTCGACTTTCGGAGTGGCCGAGCTTTTGCCGGAAAAAGTTTCGGGTTACCTGATTGAGCGGGAACTCGAGTTTCTCGGCGAGAAGACGGAAGCTCCCGAAAGACCGTTTGCCGTTATTCTCGGGGGCGCCAAGGTGAGCGACAAGATTACCGTTATCGACAGGCTGTTGGACAAGGCCGATTCCATTATCATCGGCGGCGCGATGGCTTACACTTTTGCTTTGGCGAAAGGTAAAAAGGTGGGAGACAGCCTGAGCGAGCCGGACAAGGTCGCCATGGCTCAAGCGGCTCTGAAAAAAGCGGAGGAAAAGGGAGTCGATTTCCTATTGCCGGTCGATACCTTGACAACCAATGCTTTGGATTTCGACGCGAAGACCCTTGGGGAAACCAAAATAGCGGAAGGCGATATCGAGGATGGTTGGGAAGGCGTCGACATTGGACCCAAAACCATTGAGTTGTATTCTAAGGAAGTCTCC
>JAYOII010000549.1:0-1783 GCA_038118685.1 Opitutia bacterium | reverse complement strand
AATCTTCCTCTTTTTCAGAGATGGATAGGTTGGCAGTCTGTCCGACTCCCCGATTAACATCCTTGACCAACCCCCCCGGAGTGGACCCTTCGGGGCTGACTGTGAAATCACAATTTACTCCGAAATGTTTAACCTGAATTTTGAAAGGAAGATCCGCTGTTCGAATTGTGCCACCTTCTTCAATGATTTCCTGCGGGATCGTAACAACTCTTTGGGTTTCAGGATCAGTCACATCAGAAAAAGCCAGTTCAACTCCGTGAAATCTTTCAATATAATTACTCGATTCTCCCTTGTTGATTTGCATGCGTGATTCTTCCTGCATGGCTTGGGTGGCGAGTTGCCCGACCAATAGCATGATTATACCCAAATGGATGAGTTGAATCCCCATTTTTTTCCCAGTCCATTGAAAGCGGGTAATGTAAGCAGCAGTCAGGTTTACGATAAGAAGACCACCCAAAAGATACCCACCGGGAATGGGAATCGGGATTGCGTTCAAAAATTCTCCGCCCCAAAATTGTTCCGGATAATACCAAATGCCAAACATTGATTCAAAATATTCGGCGAGTGCTCCTCGTATCCCAATTCTCACTTGTTCCAATGTCGCTACGAACACAAGAATCATGGAGAGGCTGAGCAGTGTAAGTGTAAGATTTATGGAAGCGAGGGGAACTAGCCAGGCAAATTTTTTACGCCTTTCCCCCAGCGACCCCTTCTTTCTTTTTTTACTCTTTGTATCTTTAGACATGGTAATTAGTGAAAACAGACACTCTCCAAGAAAGAGAGAAAGTTCGATTTTTCAACTTTTGCGAGTTCCCGGTTGCCTGTTATCTTGAAAAACCAGGATCGATCCTCAAGCAAAAGAATGGCGGCGTAAAGGGAGTCTGTCTCCCCTTCGGCAACCACTAATTGGGCGTCTTTTTCATCGAGAACGATAGGAGAAATATATTTATCAAGGTCTGCTTCCTGTACGGGATCAATTCCGATCTGCCCCAACCACCGGTTGACATTTGCGAGGGTACCTCCGACATCACCCGGAAAAGAAGTGACGGAAAAATCAAGTTTACTTCCATTTCTGTCAGTGACTTCATAGCTTGCCAGACGCATAGAGGATGCAGAAGTTTTCACCCAGTGCTTGGGGATTTCCCAGGTCGGTGCCCCGTTTGAATCATGAGCGGGAGGTGGTGGAAGGGCTGGAGCTTTTGCCCGAATTTCCACTTTGCCTGCACGCAAAGTGGTAGAGGAGAGAAAGGATTCAAAGTTTTGTTCCTGTTCTCGGATTAGATCGCGATCACCGATGAAGGGAAAGAGCCAGGTTTCGCCATGATTTCGGTAAAGTGCCAAAAGAACGGTACGGGTTGATCCTTCGTTTCCTTTATCTTTTATACGAATCCATTCAAATTCGCGGTTACCGATCTTTTTAATTTCGCTAATCTTTTTAAGTTTTTCCTCATCCATGGAAGCTTGTCCGAGTTCCATGCCAAACATGTTGGCCACATCCACACTGGAAACGGTTTCACGGAAAGGCATGACTCCAATTCTTCCCATCGGACCGAGATCCGTTTTTACATGAAACGAACCAGCCATCGGTCCGGAGAGGTCAGGGTTTTCTCCCCATTCTTCCGGGAGTTCCCAGCTAACGACTGGTCCAGTATATTCGCTGGGAATTTCGTAAGAGCGGATCTCGGCTTCCTCTCCACATGAAAAGAGCATCAAACAATATAATTCTGTGATTATGGCACTGGTTTTGGGAAATGTCTTAGTAAGAGAAAAGTACATGCTAAAA
>JAYOII010000548.1:0-1813 GCA_038118685.1 Opitutia bacterium | reverse complement strand
CCTTGCATGTCATCCGGGAAATTATCACTGGAAAGAATTTCGCAAGCCGGAACTGGACGCACTTCTTTGTTGAGCAACATGTGCATTTTCCAACTTTTTCCATCGGGGCGAACTTGATAGGATCGTCCACCGGTGCCATCTGTTGCGTACTGGTACCCCCAGTAATCAAATGCTGTACCATGTGGATTGGGGCTGTTACTGCCATGAAATGCAATCGTATGCCGACGTGGGTCGAATCTGTACATCGCTGAACTACCTGTGCTCAGAGATGGTCCCCATGGGTGTTCATGGTTGTGTTGAAGAAAAACTCCGGATTGCCAGTAGATTCCACCGTCCGGTCCATAAATCAAGTTATTGGCAGCATGGTGGGTGTCTGAGGTTCCAAGCCCCTGAAGAATGACATACCGCTCATCTGCTTTGTCGTCCCCGTCATTATCACGAAGGAAGAGAAGGTCAGGGCCGGAGGTTACAAGAACTCCACCGTTCCAAAATTCAAAGCCTAATGGATTGTGCACTTTAGCAAATTCAATAATGCGGTCAGCCTTTCCGTCATTATCATCATCTGGAAGAATAACCAATGCATCATTCATTTCCTTCATTGGTTCCCACATCGGATAAGTCGGCCAGACTGCCGCCCACAAGCGTCCTTTGGTATCCACTTGCATTTGTACGGGATTGATGAGTTCAGGGAACTGGCTTTCGTCCGCAAAAAGATTAACTTCAAATCCGTCACGAACATCAAACTTCTTCATGCTTTCTTTTGCACTTAAGTAGTTCGGATTTCCTTCCTTTCCGGCGTTTGAACTACGGCTCTTGCCACCGATGTTTGAAATGACCGGAATGGGCTTGGGTACATTACTATCATTTATCTTGTGCTTTTTGCCCTCAGCAACCGCCCAGATCAGTTTATCCCGGTTGGCAGTCATGACATCAAGCATGGCAAGTTCGTGCTGAAGAACTTCCGCATTTGACTGGTCATTTACAAAACGAAGTTTGGATCTGCCTCCCCAAATATCATTTCCATCTGTAGCCCGGTATCGATTGTGCCATGCCCAGTTCTTTTTGTGAATAGCATCTTTAATTTTGAGGAGTCCTTCGTTGGCTGGAATATCTTTTCCGAGCAGTGATTCAGCAATAATCTCAGCGAGCAGACGATTTCCTTCAGCGTTTAAATGAGCACCGTTTATGGTGAGCGGGATTTTATTCTGCTCAAACAATTGGAGGGTTGGGTTGAAGAGGTCAATAAATTGTACACCGGCCTCTTTGGCTGCGTTTTCAGTTGCTTTTGTATATGCTGCCAAGTTGCGGTTGTGGGCTCTTCCGTTGGGAAGGTTCCGATCTTTCAAGTTTTGAAAAGCAATTGGGCTGAATAACACAATTCTTGGAAAACTTTTTCCATTTGGCTGGTAGCTTCGAATTTTTCCAACGAAATCAATCAGCAGGTTTTTATGGTTGTCTACATTTTTTACCCCGGCAAAGGATTCATTGTATCCAAACATCGCAAATACGACATCTGCTTTAACATGTTGCAGGTATTTATCCATGGGAGTAAATCCTTTACTTCTTGGATATTTATTTGGCCTGTCCCCAGAAAGAGACATGTTACGGAATGAAATATTTTGTCCTTTAAGAGCACTTTGAAGAACCGTTTCCATCCATGCATCATGCTGCATCCTATCTGCCAGGCCATTGCCGAGAATTGCAACTGTGTCACCTTTTTTGAAAGCGAACGGAAGTTCGTCTTTGTATCCTTCCGGAACTTCGATAACTGCTGGTTCAGTGCTGACTGTCTGTGGTTCAGGCTTACCACTGT
>JAYOII010000547.1:0-1813 GCA_038118685.1 Opitutia bacterium | reverse complement strand
GTTTGGTGGAAAAATCCCCGAGGAGAGAACCCGCCTTTTCATCGACCAAGAGTTCGCAGCCCTTGTCCATCAGTTCCCTGGCGCATGGGGGCAGGAAGTCAGGAGCGATTTTTTCGTCCACGATCAAGTTCTCTATGGCATTGCATACGCCCGGTCGCCCGCATTTGGAGGAGACTGCAATTTCTCTGGCCATGTCCAAGTTGGCTTCTGCATCCACGAAAAGATTGCAGACTCCCTTGTAGTGCTTGATGACGGGAATGCTGCTGTTCTCGGCAACGAAGCGAATCAGGCCTTCGCCTCCCCGGGGGATAATGCAATGGACATACTGGTCAAGGGTGAGCAAATGATTGAGCGCTTCACGGTCTACAGTGGGAACGAGTTGAACCGATTCCTTGGGGATCGGAGACCCGGTCAAGGATTGTTCGATGACGGAGGCGAGGGCACGATTGGAATGAAGAGCTTCCTTGCCTCCGCGCAGGATCGACGCATTGCCCGATTTCAGGCAAAGTCCGGCACAGTCGATCGTAACGTTAGGGCGGGATTCGTAAATGATCCCAATGACCCCGATGGGGGTTCTGACCTTTCGGATGTTCAGACCGTTGGGCCGATTCTTTTCCTCGATGACCTTGCCAACGGGATCGGGAAGGCCAATCAGTTGACGCAATCCCTGAACCATGCCGTCGATCCTTTCATGGGTCAGACGAAGACGGTCCACCATGGCTTCGCTCAATCCGTTTTCCTCGGCCGCATCGATATCCTTTTGGTTTTCTTCGAGCAGAAACTTTCGGTTGGACTCAAGTCCGCGGGCTATGGACTGCAACGCCCCGTTCTTGTCGGAAGTGCTGGAGGCGGCCAATTCAAGGGAAGCCCGCTTGGCTTTCTTGGCCAAGTCTTCGATCAGGCTGGGGATGACTACACTCATGATGCAAAGCTTAACGCAAGATGGGCAGGGGGTGAAGAATTTTCGTTTCCACTCTTCAAAGAAATCAAAAAAAGAGCCCCCCTAAGGAGGCTCTTTCAAAGAATCGGGCTGGATGGGAACGATTACTCTTCAGCGGGAACTTCGGCGGCGCCCGAGCCACCTTTTTTCTTCTTCTTTCCGCCCTCCTTTTTCCCTTTGCCTTTTTTTCCACCGGAACCATCCGGTTTTCCGGCGGGTTTGCCTTCGCCTGGTTTCGGGCGGGCCGCCATAGCGGCTTTTCTTTCTTCCTCATTCAGCTTGCCATCGCCATCCTTGTCGAACTTTGCCAGGAATTCCTTGCGACGTTCTTCCATGGTCTTGCGCAACTCGGCCCGCTCGCTTTCACTGAGTTTGCCATCGCCGTCTTTGTCGAACTTTTTCATCAGTTCGGGCGGTGGGCGGCGACCTCCCGGACGACCCCCTCTTTGGGCAATCGCTTTGCGCAGTTCGGCTTTTTCTTCTTCGCTGAGCTTGCCGTCACCGTCCTTGTCGAACTTCTTCATGACTTCCTCGCGGGACGGACGTCCTTCGGGCGGGCCGCCTTTCTTTCCGCCTTCTCTTTCGGGCTTGGCGTTCAATCCGAAGGCGAGGATGCCTGCGGTCAAAAGGGTTAGAAACTTTTTCATATGGATTTTCTCCTTGGGTTATGGGTTATTGTTATGAACTTAAACGCTTTTCTCATGAGTAAGTTTCAATTTTTTTTCTTGATTCGGCTACCTGAGAAACTTTCATTGATTTCATGCGCTTGACGCATGGTCTTTGCCTGCTTTTTTTTTATGTTCCTGTTGGAGCATTTCTTTCTCTTTGTTTTGCAGTCGAAAGCATAAGCATCGAGGAATTCCCGCTCGAAAA
>JAYOII010000546.1:0-1819 GCA_038118685.1 Opitutia bacterium | reverse complement strand
GATAAAGGCAAGTTATCCGGGAACGGTCCGGGAGTCGATAAGTACGATGGCTACCATGTCGAGAAAACCTTCCCGAATTTAAAAGATGAAGACATTGTGGACTGGCATTCCGTTGATTACTGCGTGGAACGCCTTTCAAAAAAGCGTAAAAAGCCCTATTTCATAGCCTGCGGGCTTTACAAACCACACCTGGCGTTTGTGGCTCCACGCAAATATTATGATGACTTCCCACTCGATCAAATTAAGCTTCCGCCTCACGTTGAAAATGATCTCGATGACATACCCCCGGCGGGAATTAAAATGGCCAAGCCTCAGGGAGACCATGCCAAGTTTTTGAAAAGCGGGCGTTGGAAAGCCGCGATCCAATCCTACCTCGCCACCTGCGCCTACACCGACATGAACGTGGGTCGGCTCCTCGATGCTTTTGAGAAAAGCCCCGACCGGAAAAATACGATCATCGTTTTCTGGAGCGACCACGGATGGTCACTTGGCGAAAAACAGCACTGGAGAAAATTTGCCCTCTGGGAAGAGACTACCCGCATTCCGATGATTTGGGTGGCTCCGGGCGTGACCAAGCCGGGAACGAGATGCAGTCAGCCCGTTGACACCATGAGCATTTACCCAACTCTATGTTCGCTGACAGGAGTTGAAAAACCTGACCATGTCAGCGGTCACGACATTTCCTCTCTCTTGCGAAACCCAAAAGCCAAATGGAAGCATCCTGCCATCACCACCCACGGTAGAGGAAATCATTCCGTGCGGACGGCAACCGAAAGGTACATTCGATATGCCGACGGATCCGAGGAATACTACGATCATTCGAAGGATCCCTATGAATGGAAGAATTTGGCCGCGACTGCCGACCTGAGCCGGTTTAAAAAATGGCTGCCTAAAAAGGAAGTGTCTAGTCAAGTCCTGAAGAAAAATTCCAAGAAGCCGAAAAAGTAAGACTAGTTGAAAAGAACCACGATTCCCTCGTAATTCTTAATTTTCTTTTCCCTGACTTTGATCACGGCATCGGCTCCGAATTCGGCAAGCCGACTTCTCATAAGACTGAAGGCTTCCTCCTTATCCTTGGGACCTCCTTCGGTGTAGATTTTGGCCACTTCCCTGTAATTTCTTTCAAGATCTCCTTCCGTGACAATCACGTTTTCCGGATCTTTGCTTTCATAGTTTTGAGCCTTCCAATAAGGATCATCCCACGAATAAGGACTGATCCGGGTGGTAGGAATACCAGCACAACCTGACAAAAGCAAAGATAGCAGAGGGATCAGTAAATATATGACTAGCCAAAATCTCCAACCTAGTGGCTTCAATTTAGGAATCTCGCTTCGGCCCGGAATCAATCTCATCAAGCTTCTCCTGCAGGGTTTGAATGGCCTGATTCTGTTGGATGATTTTTGCCCGCAATTGACCAAGGGAACCGCAGACCAAAGCAAGTAAACTTCCCATCATAATATAGGGACTTGCCTCCGAAGCCATACCCATGGCGATGAGAAAAAATGCTAGAAGGATCGGGATCAAACCGGGTAAATAAATAATGAGGCCCTGTTTCTTGGAGGCGAATTTCTGGTCGTCTTTTTCTAGGGCTTTCTTTTCCAAGCGAGATGCATAATCGTTCATGCGAACAATTATGTCTCGAACTCTCGCTTTCTTACAACCCTTACTTAGCTTAGACCGGTGAGGGTACCCGTGCTGCTGGCAAACTTTGATTTTTCAAGACCCATATTTTCCAGCATACTTACATACAGGTTGGCCAGTGGGGCGTTATTGTCTGAATTGAAGGCAAGGTGCTGCCCGTGCTTAAAACCTCCTCCAG
>JAYOII010000545.1:0-1836 GCA_038118685.1 Opitutia bacterium | reverse complement strand
TCACCGATAACGGTTGGATTCAGACCGAGAACGGTGGCTATGGTCCCCGCTCCAAACGGAGTCCTTATGAGGGAGGCACCCGCAACCCCATCATGTTTCGTTGGAAAGGCATCATTCCCCCTGCGGATCGGCCTGAGCTCTGTTCCTCCATCGACTTCGTGCCGACCGTATTGGCGGCGGCCGGCGCCAAGGGACCTCATGACTTTCCCGGACTCAATCTTCTTCCTCAGCTCAAGAGTGGAAAGAAGATCAAACGGGATACCCTCTTCGGGGAGTCCTTTGCTCATGACATTGCCGACGTCGAAAACCCACAGGCTTCCCTTCTTTACCGCTGGGTGATCAAGGGGCACGATAAACTCCTTCTGACCTACGACGGCGCGCCCGGGAAAATGAAGTATCCCCCACAGGGAGGAGAACCCCAACTTTTCGATCTCAAAAAGGATCCGGCTGAAAAAACAAACCTCGCCCCAAAGAGACCAAAGATGGTGAAGGAACTGAGTGCCCTGTTGGACGGGTGGTACGTACCCGAACAAAGAACCGTCGGCAAGGTGACCCCGGTGACTGCCGGGCCAAAGTCCGGTCGGAACCCCCCAAAGAAGCAAAAAGGAAAAGAAGCCCCCGAAAAAAAAACTCCGGCAACCCCCATTGATTTAAGGAAACGACCCAATTTTCTTGTTCTCTATGCGGATGATCAGCGCGACCATACTTTAGGATGCGCCGGGCATCCCATTGTCAAAACCCCCAACATCGATCGGCTTGCCAATCAGGGAGTGCGATTTGAAAACGCCTTCGTCTCGACCTCCACCTGTTGGGTGGGACGGTCCAGCCTCTTCACCAGTACCTATGAACGCAAGCATCTCTATCGGGTCACCCCGGGTCCCCTGAATCCCGCGCTCTGTGAGAGCTCCTTTTTTGCCGTTCTCAAAACGGCAGGCTATCGCACCGGCCATCTTGGCAAGGAACACGTCGGCATTGCAGGCGAATCCGCCGGACTCATGTGGGACGTGCGGCAAAGAATCGGTCGGAAGCCTTTTTTCAAAAAACAGCCCGATGGATCGACGCGTCACGAAACCCAGATTCTCGGAGACTGGGCGATCGATTTCCTCAAGGAGCAGCCTGAAGATCAGCCCTTCTGCCTGCAGGTCAGTTTCAACGCCACTCATGCCGAAGACGGCGACAAGCGGCCGGGCATCGGACATTATCCATGGCCCAAGGTCACCGACGGCATGTACGAAAGCCAACGGATGCCGCTCCCCCCGCTCAACGAGCCTTCGATCTACGAAGCCCAACCCGATTTCCTGAAGAAGTCGATCAACCGGCAACGCTATTTCTGGCGCTGGGATACCGCGGAGAAGTACCAGACCAACATGCGGGCCTACTTTAGAATGATCAGCGGAATCGACCATGTCGTAGGCCGCCTCGCAAAACAACTCGAAGAGCAAGGACTGGCTGACAATACGGTCATCCTGTACACCGCCGACAATGGCTATTATCTCGGCGATCGCGGATTCGCTGGCAAGTGGACCCATTACGAAGAGTCTCTGCGCGTCCCCCTCGTGGTGTATGATCCACGCCTTCCAAAAGCCGAGCAGGGCCGCGTTCTGTCCGAGATGACGCTCAACAGCGACGTCGGGTCCACCCTGATCGATCTCGCCGGACTGCCGGTTCCCGAAGCCCACACCGGACGAAGTTTTGCTTCTCTTATGGGGGGCGACGAAACGTCCGGATGGCGAAAGGACTTTCTCTGCGAGTTTTTGGCTGTCCCAGGAACCATCCCCCGCTGGGAAGGCGTGCGCGGCGAGCGCATGACCTATGCCCGCTACTTCGTTGATGGGC
>JAYOII010000544.1:0-1840 GCA_038118685.1 Opitutia bacterium | reverse complement strand
ACTGAAGCTTAATACCGGTGGGGTTGAATTTAGCGTAGACATTGAAATGCTTGAGGAAAAGCCGGTTCAAACGAGTTTACCCGGATCTTCTTCCGAAAAGCAAACTCCCAAAACCGAAGGATGAATTCGATCAGGGCCATTTTTTTCAAGCTAAGCGGACGGGAGCAAACCCTGCTTCTCTTTGCGATTTGGACAGTCGTCTTGGTTTGCTTCGTCAAGCTTTTGGGTTCGGGCATCGCGAAGGGTCGCGAATGGTTTGAAGTCGCCGGCTTGATCGAGGGGCATGATCAGGTTCTTGGGCAGGAACCCGAAATCAACCGCGAACTTGAGCTTAAGAGGCGGGAGCAAAAAGGGGTGAGCTACGACTACAGAGCTTTGCAAAACGAGGTCGATGATATCAGGCTCAAGCTCTTCAAGGGGCGAGAGCGAATGGCTGAACTGAAGGCTGGGCGCAAGTCGGATATGAGCGAAAGATATTCTCAGCACAACGTGGAGGTTACGCTCAAAGGAGTGAGTTGGGCTGATCTCACCTTGTTCATCAACGAATTCTTTCTGGACGACCGGGAAAAGTTCATTTTTTTCAGCAAAGTCAAGATTACGCCCAATTACAGGCCCAACCCGGAAGTTTACACCGCCGTCTTTGAAATCAGTTCCGTAGAATTCAGGAATTAACCCAACACCCATACCCTAGAGCGAATGAACCGATTAACCTTTTTGATTTGGATATCCGTGATTGTGACCATGGGGCAAGGGCTTGTTTGGGCTCAGCAACCACCCGCTTTCTCTCCTCCCGGCGTTCCTCCTTCTCCGCCAACCGGCATCCCTCCGTTTCCCTCCGGTATTCCATCTTCCCCGCCCGCCGGTTTTCCTCCTCCGCAATTCGCTCCGGTACCCGCCGTTCCGGGGCAACCCGGGGGGCCTGCCGTCGATCAACCGCTTCTTCCTACCCAAGATCCCCTCGGAGAAGATCCCGCTCTTTATCCTCCGGGAACGCGTCCTCCTCTCGAATTGTCAAAAGTTCCCGGTCTCAAGGAAAAGGAGACAAGGCCTTTCAAACTGCGCAAAGCGGACGCCAATATTCTGCTCGACATGATTCAGCAGTATACGGGTTGGATCATCTTGAGGCGGGCCACCGATCTTCCCCAAATGGAAATCAATTTCAACAGCGAGGAGCCTCTTACGAAAGGGGAGACCATCCAGGTCGTGGAGAGTCTTCTGTCCATGCACGGCGTCGGCATCAGTAAGATTTCGGACAAATTTTACAAGGCGGTCGGAGCGGCTAAAATCAACATGCACGTGCCGATTTGGCTGGAAGGCCCGGCTTCGGCTTTCGAACCGAGCCAAAAGATTTACATGAAGCTTTTCAAATTGAATTACGCTCAGGCCAAAGACATCGTCACGCACCTGAGTCCATTCAAGACCGAAGTCGGACAACTCGTGGTACTGGAGAATGCAAACAGTATTCTGGCGACCGATGCCTTGCTCAATTTGCAAAGGATGGAAAAACTCCTCGAAAAGATGGACCGGGCCATTTCAACCGAAGAACTCGGAACCAAGTTTTTCGTGTGGCCTACCAAGCATGCGGGAGCCCGTGAACTGGAGAGCAAGATGAAAACCATGATCGAGGGTAGCCTGAAGCCTTTTCTCGGAGGCACCACGCAAGTCGATTCCGATGAACGGACCGGCAAGTTGATCATCGTGACGAAGGCGGAAAACATCGAGACCCTCGAGTTCATTCTGGAGACTTTGGATGCTCCCGTGAAGATGAAGACAACGAGCGAACTCTTCAAATTGCAACATGCCGAGACCAAGGAGATACAGGCTATTCTCGACGAGGTGA
>JAYOII010000543.1:0-1842 GCA_038118685.1 Opitutia bacterium | reverse complement strand
CTCGGACGAGCGCTCCGCTTCCGAGGTGCGAACGGTGCTTAGGGAGAAAGGATATGACCCTGTTTGGAAGGACTGGGATCCTTCCTACGATCTCGTTCGATCTTCTGCGCCCAAAGGCGATGAATTGTTTTCCGAGAGGGAAGAGTCTCTCTCGTTGGCCGGATAACCTTTTGATCTTCCGATGACTTTTTCCGCAGAAGAGATCAAACAGTACCAACGCCACTTGACTTTGCCGGGATTCGGCGCAGAGGCTCAAGAGAAGCTCAAGGAGGCCGCCGTGTTGGTCGTGGGAGCGGGTGGTTTGGGCTGTCCTGCCTTGCAGTACTTGGTTGCGGCGGGCGTGGGCAAAATCGGAATCATGGATGACGACCTGGTGGATGCTTCCAACTTGCAAAGGCAGGTCCTCTATACGCACGATGACATCGGGCAACCGAAGGCAGCGGTTGCGTCCAACCGATTGTCCAAGCTCAACCCCTTCATCGAGATCGTTCCTGTCGTGGCCCGTTTGACCCGGGATAATGCCAAGGATGCGCTCGAGGACTATGAGCTCGTGGTTGACGGGACGGATTCCTTCAATTCCCGTTACCTGATCAACGATGCTTGCGTTCTGTTCGACAAGACCCTCATCTACGGCGCCATTCATCAATTCGAGGGCCAGGTCAGCGTGTTCAACTTGAGTAACGGACCGACCTATCGCTGTCTTTTTCCCGAACCCCCGCCAGCCGGTACGGTTCCCAATTGCTCGGAGATCGGCGTAGTCGGAGTTCTTCCCGGGATCATCGGCTGCATGCAAGCCTTGGAGGCGATCAAGGTGATAACCGGAAGGGGGGGCTCGTTGAGCGGCAAATTGCTTCTTTACGATGCCATGAGCAACTCGACCCGAACATTGGTGCTTTCCCCCAACCCCCAAAGCCGGGAAATTTCCGAATTGCCCGAGGAAACGACGTTTTGCGAGGTGAATGAAGCGACGTTGGATTCCGCAATCGTGGAGATCGAGCCGGTTGAACTTGCCAGGATGATGACGGAACGGTCCGATCTTCTCTTGCTCGACGTCCGGGAGGATTGGGAACGTGAACTTTCCCGTATCGATCCATCAAGTCATTTTCCGCTCGGGAAATTTTCAAGTCCCGACGGACCGACTCTACCCGCTGACTTTGAGCCGGGCCGTGAAGTGGCCGTCTACTGCAAAGCCGGGGTCCGGAGCATGATGGCATGCCAGGCATTGGAGGAGATGGGCTACCGTAAACTTTACAATTTGAGCGGCGGAATGATGCGTTGGTTAGAGGACGTCGGTTCGCCTCCTCCGGTCGGTTAGCCCGAAATGTCCCGTCTGCTGGTCATCGGAGGATCCGACAGCTCGGGGGGAGCGGGAGTATTTGCAGACCTGAAGACATGTCACGATCTTGGCTGCGAGGTTTCCGTTGCGATTACGGCGGTCACGGCGCAGAGCGATCGCCGACACTATCATTCGCATGTCTTACCCAAGGAGGCTTTGCAGAGTCAATTGCTTGCCCTCGGGGACTTCGGTATCGATGCCGTGAAAATCGGAATGCTGCCTGACCTCGAGTCCATCGAAGTGGTTCGTGATTTCCTTCTCGCCCATTCTTTCGGACGCGTGGTCCTGGATCCTGTTTTTTCCAGTTCTTCCGGGGGTAGTCTATCGACGGAGCAAGGAATTGTCTCTTTGAGCAAGCTCCTCTTTCCGCATGTCGGATTGATCACACCCAACTTTTCGGAGGCAAGCCGGTTGATCAAGCAAGCGGGCTTGCGGTCCGAAAGTCAGGAAGCAATGGCTGCGGCTTGCCTCGAACTCGGTCCTAAAGCTGCACTGGTCAAGGGTGG
>JAYOII010000542.1:0-1849 GCA_038118685.1 Opitutia bacterium | reverse complement strand
GCTCTCCGCCAAGCTTGATCTCTCCCTCTCCAGATAATACCGCTCATGCCCAAAACTAAAGTCAGCAAGCCCCCCGCCAAGAAGGCGACACCCCGAAAGGCACCCGCAAAGAAAGCTACGGCGGCCCAAAAGGCACCCGCGAAGAAAGCTACGGCGGCCAAAAAGGCTCCCGTTAAGAAAGCGGCGGCGGCCAAAAAGGCTCCCGCGAAGAAGACGGCAAGCCCATCCCCCAAGAAGGTCACCGCCAAGGAGGCGGCCAAAAGCGTCGACAAGAACGTCGAACCTCACGCCCTCAACGACGACGTGACCGAAAAGGTTCGGGAGCTTATTCATCTATCCAGAGAACAGGGCTACCTGACCTACAAGGACGTGGACAATTCCCTTCCGGAAATCGCCAACCAACCCGAGGAACTGCAAAACGTAATTTCCATTTTCAACAACCTGGAAATCAAGCTCCTTGACTCGAAGGAGGTCGACAAGTTCAAAAAGAACAAAGAAGAAAACGAAGAGGAAACGGCTCGGTCCAATCAAAGTGACATGCTGGATGACCCGGTTCGCATGTATCTCAAGCAAATGGGTCAAGTTCCCCTTTTGACTCGGGAGGAAGAAGTCGACATCTCGAAAAGAATCGAAGCCGCGGAGAGCGCCGCACTCAAGATTATCTATTCGGTTTCGCTCACCGCTGATTTTCAGCTTGGGATTTGCAAAAAACTTTTGGCAAGAGAAGAACGGTTCGACCGTGTTGTGCTCGACAAAAAGATAGATAGCCGTGAAAGCTACTTCAAGAGCTTGGCCAAGCAGGTGGTGGCCTTGGAAGATCTCATCAAAAAAATCAACGGGGCATGGAACAGCATTGAGACCGCGCCGAACGAAACGCAAAGAAAACGCTCCACCACACGCTTCAAGAACTATGAAGGGAACTTGGCCCCAATTTTCAAAAAGTGCTGTCTCAAGCTGAAAGTCTTCGAAGATTTCATTCAACGCCTGAATCCCGAAATCAAGGATATTTCACGCAACCTGCACAACCAAGAATTGGCCAGAAAAGATTCCGTCAAGGTCAAGCGCAAGGGCGTCAAGATGGATCGGGTCAAAAAGGAATTAGAGGATGCCAGAACCAAATTCCAAATGGCTCCGGATGAGTTGATTGCTTTGATCAAGGAATTGCGCCATTTCATGCGCAAAGCCCATAGAGCCAAGACCGAAATGGTCGAGGCCAACCTACGGCTCGTCATCTCAATTGCCAAGAAGTACACCAATCGTGGTCTTTCCTTTCTCGATCTCATTCAAGAAGGAAACATGGGATTGATGAAAGCCGTGGAAAAATTCGAGTATCGGCGCGGGTACAAATTTTCGACTTACGCAACTTGGTGGATCAGGCAGGCAATCACCCGTTCGATTGCGGATCAGGCGCGCACCATCCGCATTCCGGTTCACATGATCGAAACCTTGAACAAGGTCATGCAGATTCAGAAGCAACTTCTTCAGGAATTGGGACACGAACCCACCCCCGACGAAGTGGCCATTGAAATGGGTTTGCCTTTGGACAAGGTTCAGGGAATCATGAAAATGGCTCAGCAACCGATTTCCCTGCAAAGCCCCGTGGGTGACAGCGACGACACCAATTTCGGCGATTTCATTGAGGACAAGGGTGCGGAAAATCCTTACGACATGACCGCATACTCTCTTTTGCGGGAAAAAATTCTTGATGTTCTCGATTCCCTGACCGAACGGGAACGAAACGTTCTCTCCCTTCGCTTTGGCCTGAAGGACGGAGACAGTCGCACTTTGGAAGAAGTCGGTAAAAAGTTCAAGGTCACGCGCGAAAGAATTCGTCAGATCTAAGCAAAAG
>JAYOII010000541.1:0-1849 GCA_038118685.1 Opitutia bacterium | reverse complement strand
AATACCAAAAGTCATCCGAAACTCTATTGATC
This sequence comes from Opitutia bacterium, assembly GCA_038118685.1. Classification (GTDB taxonomy): domain Bacteria; phylum Verrucomicrobiota; class Verrucomicrobiia; order Opitutales; family Seribacteraceae; genus Seribacter. The sequence goes on along the minus strand of JAYOII010000541.1, from coordinate 1,817 downwards.
AACGGCGCCAAAATTTCCGTACACGTTCTCAAGACGACCCGCTTCCCGGTCTCCACGAGAAAATTCCTTGACTTTCTTTTGCACAAAGAAACGAAGGACGAGGTTTACCTGGACATCTGAAATTTTATCGGATTGTCATAAATCCGGTTTGCGGTTTTGCGGCAGAAGGATTTCATTGGATGGATGCGATCTTCCTTCAAAGTACTCCTGGTGGCATCCCTTCTTCCCCATATTCTCCTGCCAAAAGATGAAACCACCGAACGGGCCTGGAATCGAATCGTTCCGGAAAATTCAGATGACCTTCTTGAAATCCAAGCCCGGCTGCAATCTCTGCTTCCCGAGGTTCAAGGAGCCGTAGTTTCAATCGAAGCACAGGATGGAGCGGGGAGCGGGGTCATCATTTCCAAAGACGGCTTGGTGCTGACTGCCGCCCACGTCATTGGCTCAAGCAAAAAGAAAATGACCGTTCGCTTGCCAAATGGCGAAAGACTTCCCGCAATTAGCTTGGGGGGTTCCGAGCTTTCCGACGCCGGTATGCTCAAGATCACAAAATCAGGTTCCTGGCCTTTTGCAAAGATGGCTCCGGGAGGAAGCGTTTCACTGGGTGATTGGTGTTTTGGCCTCGGACACCCCGGTGGTTTTGACCAGGAAAGGGGGATCGTCGTGAGAATAGGCCGAGTGATCGGCAACAAGAATGAAACCATGCAGACGGACAGCAGGTTGCTTGGTGGTGATTCGGGTGGCCCTCTTTTTGATTTTGACGGGCGAGTGATTGCCATACACAGCCGCATATCCAAAAAACCCGACGAGAATTTTCACGTTCCCATCGAGTCCTTTCTGGCAAATTGGGAGTTTTTTCAAAACTCAAAGCTCTTTACCCTCGCCCAAATGGAAAAAGGCGGCTTTTTGGGAGTAGCCTGCAAGGAAACCGAGAAAGGCGTTGTCGTAGTCGAAGCCATTGAGGGAACGGTGGCGGAAAAATCAGGGTTACGGCCAAACGATCTGATCTTGGCCGTGGATGGGGAAAACATCGACAATCGCGAAGAGCTGACGATTTTGTTGGCAACCAAAAACCCAAGTGATGAAATCAAACTCGAGTATGAACGGGAAGGAAGCGCCCAATCATTGAAAATCAAACTTGGCGAACGACCGGAGGAATGAAGCCTTTACCCCTCATTGCCCTTCTTTTTTGTTCCTTCTCACAGGCACGTGGTACGGAGGACAACGACACGTTTTTGCTAGCGGAGGAATTTCGTCTCAACGGTATCTCGACGCAAAAGGCATTCGGGAAAGCTCACGAACAGGCGCTTTCGACCACCGTTCGATTGACGCGCAACGACAAGCTGATTGCCATGGGTGGAATTGTGGATGCGCGTGGATACGTCCTGACCAAAGCAAGCGATTGCGTCGGGGCAAGGGAAGCCGAAACCTCGGATGGCAAGAAATATCGCCTGAAAATCAAGAAGCGGGACGAGAAAACCGACCTCGCCCTTTACCAACTGCTCTCGGAGGACCGCGTTTTTCCCGTCCTGCAATGGAGTGACGCAAATTCGACTCCAACGGGTTCGTGGGTTTTGTCCTCCTATTCCATGCTCAAGGAAATACGGACCGGGGTAACAAGTGGCGCCCCTCGCAAGATTGGACGCGAAGGAGGAGTGATGGGGGTTGTGCTGGGAGCGGAGGGAGATGCCGTTGGAGGCGTGCGCATCACCGAGGTCGTGCCCCAAGCGGCCGCATACAAGGTCGGCATCCAAAAAGGAGATGTGATTACCAAAATCGACGGAAGGCGAGTGAAGGAAAGGGATCAAGTCGTAAAG
>JAYOII010000540.1:0-1851 GCA_038118685.1 Opitutia bacterium | reverse complement strand
CCGTCTCGGCCAATATCTTGCGGACAGCCGGGGAATGCGCGGGGACGGGATCAGGAGGCTTTGCGTCTTCGGCAACGGGGGTAGAGGAGGGCTCTTCCTTCGCCTTGGGCACCTCCGCCACTACGGCCGGCTCCGGTTCTTCCTCGGATTCCGGCGCCGCAACGTCTTCTTTTTCCTCAGCCGGGGCGGCATCACCCGCCGGTTTCTCTGCGGAATCGTCAATTCGGGCGATGGTCGAACCGATCTCAACTTCATCCCCCTCCTCGGAAAGGAAGGTAATGACACCGGTTGCCTCGGCCAACCCCTCCTGGGTAATCTTGTCGGTTTCCAATTCGTAAATCGGCTGATCAATCTCGACGTACGATCCATTCGCAACTTTCCAACTGGAAAGAATGCCTGAACTGATCGACTCGCCGAGGGCGGGTATCTTTACTTCGATAGACATGATAAATGGGGGTTAGGACTTTTTTTTGATCGAACCCGACTGCATGGCCAAGGAGACGATCTCGGCCTGCTCCTTTTTGTGTAAGGTAAGAGAACCGGTTGCGGGACTCGCGGTAGGAGCTCGCCCGACGTATTCGGGTTTGCGCCCAAAACAATCCTCGAGCAAAGGAGCCAAGAACGCCCAGGCTCCCATGTTCTCAGGTTCTTCCTGGCACCAAACGATTCTCTTTGCCTTGGCGTAAGGCTCGATCATGGTTGCGAACTTCTCCTGATTGAAAGGGTAAAACTGCTCGATTCGTAGAATCGATGCCTTGGGCGTCCTAATTGATTCCCTCGCTTCCAATAGATCGTAATAGATTTTCCCCGAACAGAGGATAAGGGTATCCGTGCGAGACGCAGGCGTAGGATCGGGCAAAAACTCCTCGAAGCCGCCTTGAGTAAATTCCTTGAGTTCGGAAACGCACGATTTGTGCCGAAGAAGGCTCTTGGGAGCCATCAAAATCAAGGGCTTGGCGAATTCCTGCTTCTTTTGACGACGCAGGGCGTGGAAATATTGGGCCGGGGTCGTAAGATTGGCCACAACCACGTTGTCCTCGGCGCAACCCTGAAGAAAACGCTCCAATCGGGCGGAACTGTGTTCGGGGCCTTGCCCCTCGAAGCCATGAGGCAAAAGAAGGACCAAATCGGAAACGGCGCCCCACTTGTCCTCGGCGCTCATGATAAACTGGTCGATGATGACCTGTGCTCCGTTGGCAAAGTCACCGAACTGGGCTTCCCAAATGGCCAGCATGCTAGGATAATCAAGGGAGTAACCATAGTCGAAAGCAAGAACGGCAGCCTCCGAAAGCAGCGAGTTATAGACGCAGAATTGGCCCTGTCTGTCTTCCATGTTAAGCAAGGGACCGTAACGGGTGCGATCTTCCGAATCATACCACGCCGCATGACGGTGACTGAAAGTTCCACGCTCGCTGTCCTGACCGGAAAGACGAATGGGAGTTCCCTCCAACATGAGCGAGCCAAAGGCAAGTAACTCGGCCAACCCCCAGTCGATCCCCTGTCCCGCCTTGTAGTTTTTTGCTTTCGCATCAACTTGCCTCTTTATCTTGTGATTGAGATTGAAGTCTTTGGGGCAGGTCGAAAGGGCTTGGATCACTTTGTCCAAATCTTTCTTGGGCACAGCCGTTTCCATCGGACTGAAGTCATATGGAATTTGATGAATGGCAACCGACCCCTCGAAGGTGCTTGATTTTTTGATGGTCTTGACCTTCTCGAGAGACGCATCCAATTGCCTGCGCAGGCGAAGGTGGATTTCCCCGCATTCATTCTCGGACAAATCACCTTCGGCGACCAATTTTTCCGAAAGGATATCGGAAATACTGGGCATCGCGTCAATTTTCTTGTAGAGAA
>JAYOII010000539.1:0-1852 GCA_038118685.1 Opitutia bacterium | reverse complement strand
CATTAACATCTTCCTCGAGGAGGGAGGTAAAAACGGTTATCAGGAAGTACATTCTCCTATCGTGGTCAATGCGGCGAGCGCAACGGCAACAGGCCAACTTCCTGATAAGGAAGGCCAAATGTACTTGGACCAAAACGAGGACGTCTACCTGATCCCCACCGCCGAAGTGCCCGTGACCAACTTCTTCCGCGACGAAATTCTGTCGCTCGAGGATTTGCCCGTCAAGCGAGTCGCCTACACGCCTTGCTTCCGTAGAGAAGCAGGGAGTTGGGGCAAAGACGTGCGTGGACTCAACCGACTCCATCAGTTTGACAAGGTCGAACTCGTGAAATGGGTGCATCCGGACAACAGTTTCGACGAGCTCGAATCCTTGAGCGCGGATGCCGAAGGCTTGCTGCAAAAACTCGAGCTTCCTTACCGGGTCTTGTTGATTTGCTCGGGTGACATCGGCTTCCCGCACTCCAAGCAATTCGACCTCGAGGTATGGGCTGCCGGCCAAAAAAGATGGTTGGAGGTTTCCAGTTGCAGCAATTTCACTGACTTTCAAGCCCGCAGGGCCAACATCCGCTTTCGTGGCGAAGACGGCAAACCCAAGCCAGTCCATACACTCAACGGTTCCGCCTTGGCCATTCCTCGTGTTCTGGCGGCCATTCTCGAGAATCATTTGCAAGCCGACGGCCGCGTAAAGATCCCGGATTGCCTGCGCAAGTGGTACCCGGAGGAGTTTATCGGTCCCTCGTAAGTCAAAAGCGAAGTGACCGAACGCTTGCCTTCAGCAGCAGAATTAGCTGACTTCGCCCAAAAGCTTCTCGAAAACTTCCCTCTGAATCGTTGGCATGGCAAAGCGAGGCAAGCCATAATCAAATTGCAAGCTAGGAAGATCGCCGTGGCCTGTTCAGGCGGAGCGGATTCGACTTTCGCCTTGATGATGATCTATGCGGCGTTTCCTCAATGCCGTGAAAGAATCCAAGTTCTGCATTTCAACCATCGGCTTAGGTCTGATTCCGATGAGGATGAAAATTTCGTCCTCAATTTGACCAAGCGCCTCGGATTGTCCTGCTCGACCTTCCGCCCGGAGTGCCGGAACCAGACAAAAGTGGACGAAGGCACACTTAGAGAACAGCGGTTGAACTCTTTTTTGGAACTTTGCAAAACAAGCGACACCAGACTAATCGTACAGGGGCACAATCAGGATGACGTCGCGGAAACCATCATTTGGAGACTTTCACGGGGATCAAGCCCGCAAGGGCTCTGCGCTCCTCGACCCGTTCACAAACATGGCCAAGTTCATATCGTTCGGCCATTCCTTGCCATCAGTCGTGAGGAAATCCGCTCCGGGCTTGCCGACGTCAAGATGACCTGGAGGGAGGACTCCACCAATCAGTCCTCCTCTTATCTTCGTAACCGCATTCGAATGAATGGACTCAGGTTGCTCAAACAGGACGTCGACCGGGATTTGCTCGGAGGCATGAGCAGAAGCAGGGACTTGCTGGAAGAGCAAGAGGACGCGATGAACGAATGGACTGTTTTGGCCCAAGACAAATGCCTGAAAGAAGGGAAACTCGACACCATCGAACTCAAAACGGTTCCCGTGGCAATAAGAAGAAGGATCATATACAATTGGATTTCGACGGAAATTAACCCCAATGCGCTTTCCCCCAACCAAATGGAGCAAATCCTTAAATCAGTCGCATCCGATGAAAAATTAGACTTATCGATTTCCCCCGACAGAAAGGTCATGCTGAGCGAGAATCGACTCTTCGTCAAAATCAAGAAACCGGACTCGGCAGGGTGGACTCTTTGTGCATTTGCTCGAAACCAAGCCTTGTTTCTGCCGGACGGGAAATTCATT
>JAYOII010000538.1:0-1863 GCA_038118685.1 Opitutia bacterium | reverse complement strand
GCTGTACGGTCGGCTGAACGAATTGGACGTCGCAACCGAAGATTGGATTCTTATCGATCCCGAAGGCCGGGATCTTCGGGAATCCGCTACCTCCAACCTGATATTTGCCCAAGGAAGCAATCTCCTGATCCCCGAAAAGTTCATTCTCCAAGGCATTGTCCTCAACCAACTCCTTCCCTATCTCGAATGCGAGTTTTCAGTCACCCGGGGATCGCCAAAGAAAAAAGAACTTCGACGTTTCGACGAAATCATCCTTTGCGGAACCGGCCGGGGAGTCGCCCCCCTCACCGCCCTTCCCGAACTTGGATGGACTTCGCGCGACAACCAAGTTCATCAAAAGGCTCGATCTCAATACCAGGAACTCGTACAACCCTGAGATGCCCCGATACGAATTCAACGGCCAGGCCTTCGAACTCCGCTATCCCGCGGTCATGGGTATTCTCAACCTGACCCCCGATTCATTCAGCGACGGCGGATCCTTCGTCGATCCGGAAGTCGCTCTCGAGCATGCCCTTTCCATGGTCGAAGCAGGAGCTCAAATCATCGATCTCGGGGGAGAAAGCACTCGTCCGGGCAGTGACCCCGTATCCGAAGAGGAAGAGCTCGCCCGGGTTCTTCCGGTCCTCGAAAAACTTCCTACCAACCAATTCGTCCTTTCCATAGATACGACCAAACCAACCGTTGCCCGGGCAGCCTTGCAAGCCGGAGCCCACGTCATCAACGACGTATCGGGCGGAAACCCCGAACTACTCGACTTGGCCCAGAGCCACCGGGCCGGCTTTGTTATCATGCATGCTCAAGGTTCCCCGAAGAACATGCAGGACCAGCCGGAATACGACGACGTCGTTGGGGAAATCAGGTCTTTTTTTGATCAGAAAAAAAATGAATTGTTGGGAAGAAAACTTCCCCGCATTTGGATCGACCCGGGAATCGGATTCGGGAAATCACTTGAACACAACCTCGAACTGATGCGCAACCTTTCCGCATTCAAAGACCAAGGATGGGGAATTCTGCTCGGTTCTTCCCGTAAGTCATGGATCGACGGCCTTTGTGACGCCCCCGCCCCAAGCGACCGACTGGGAGGTTCTCTTGCCTCCGCCCTTTGCTCCCTCTCGCATGGTACGGAAATCATCCGGGTTCACGACGTCAAAGAGACCGCCCAAGCGCTTCATGTGGCAAAGGAACTCGCTCTTTCCTCAAATTATCCATACAAGGACTGAAGCCATGGGGAAAATCAAATTGCAAGGCATTGAAGTAAGGGTCCGCATCGGATTGCTCGAGGAGGAGCAATTCGCCCCGCAGGATCTCTATGTTTCCCTCGAACTTTCCTACGATTTTTCCAGCATCCGCGAAAGCGATGAAATTACGGATGGAATCGACTACCGGGAGATCGTTGAATTCGTACGTCAATTCTCCAATGCCTACGATGGAAAAACCCTCGAACGATTCGCTCATCTGCTCGCCGTCGAGCTCAAGGAAAAATTCGACTTCTCCAAGGTCCGTCTTTCGGTCGACAAACCGCGCTACCTCCAAAAGCTCGGCTTGCGCGAAATCACAGTCGAAGTTGAACGCTGACGTTTACCTTGGGCTTGGAGCGAATCTGGGGGTCCCCAAGGAAACCTTCGAGCGTGCCCTGGTTCTACTGTCGGAATTTTCAGAAATTATTTCGGTTTCCAGGCTTTACCGCTCCAAACCCTATGGCTTCTCCGACCAACCTCCGTTCGTCAATGCCGCAGCCAGAATCTCAACGGACTTGCCTCCGCCCGAGTTGCTGAACCAACTGCAATCAGTGGAGGAAACCCTCGGAAAAACGGTCGTTCGCAAAAACGGCCCCCGCCTCATCGACCTCGATCTTCTCGTCTA
>JAYOII010000537.1:0-1874 GCA_038118685.1 Opitutia bacterium | reverse complement strand
TGGTATTTTCGCCACTCGTGTCCGTTCATGTAGCAGCCACTTACCCATGGCCGTCGGCCACTCATCAGGGCGCAACGCGATGGTTCGCAGGCAGGGACGGCCGTGTGCGCATTGGTAAAGGTTGTGCCCATGGCAGCCAACCGATCGATGTTCGGAGTCTTGGCCTGTGAGTTGCGCCCTAAGTGCCCGACCCAGTGGTTCAAGTCGTCGACCACGATAAAGAGAACGTTGGGCCGATCGTCCGCAGAAGCGGCGAAAGTGGACAGGGAAGCAAAAACAAGGGTCAGGAACAGTCTTTTCATGGTGAAGTCTTTTCTAAGGGTGATCCCGTTCATGCATGGCACGCAAAGCAGAGAAGGAACGGCATGGGATCGTATCGTTTGGGGAATGACTTGCATGGCAAGATTAAATGAATCATCTTCTCGAATCGTGACTCTCGATCTTTCCGAGATTCCAAGACGCTTTCCGATCTCCACCTTAGTTAGAACCGCCCTAAAGCCCTTCTTATCTTATGAACCTGACGCTTCGATCACTTCTTTCCTCTCTTCTTTTAACTGCAACTTGCTTGGCGGAAACGCAAAGGCCAAACATCGTGGTCTTTATCTCCGACGACCTGGGGCGCCTGGACACTTCCATTCACGGATCGAAGGATGTTCGTACGCCCACCATGGATCTTCTTGCCATCCGAGGCATGACCTTCGACGACGCCTACGTCGCCTCGCCATCCTGTTGCCCGAGCCGCTTCTCCTTGCTTACCGGCTTGATGCCCGCCCGTCACGGTGCTCACCCCAACCATAGCCAGGTCAAGCCGGGGACAAAGTTTCTAATGCCCATCCTCAAAAAGATGGGCTACCACGTTGCCTCTTTTGGCAAAATCGCCCACGGCAACAGAGACTTCGAAGGCATGGACTTCAACAACCCCAAACGTACCGGCATGTCCGTAGAGGTGGAAAAGTATTTCAGCCAGACGAAGATCGATGGCCCCGTTTGCCTCCTGGTCGGGGATCGCCGGCCCCACGTCGAGTGGACCAAGGAAATGAACTACGATCCCGACAAAGTGACCCTGCCCCCCTTCTTTATCGATACCAAGGAAACCCGCGAGCACTGGGCCCGATACCTGACGGACATAGAAGGCATGGATGCCGAAATGGGACGGGTCCTGAAATTCGCCAAGAAAACTTTCGACGACAATTTCATTTTCCTTTTCACCAGCGACCATGGGGGGCAGTGGCCTTTCGGCAAATGGAATCTTTACGATTACGGCACGCGCGTACCCCTTCAGGTCTCATGGCCCGGCAAGATCAAGGCGGGTACGCGGACCAACGCCATGGTCAGTTGGGTGGATATTCTGCCCACCCTCATCGACTTGGCGGGCGGTAAAGTCCCGAGGGGCATCGACGGGAAATCCTTTGCTCCGGTGTTGTTTGGTCAAACGAAAGCTCATCGAGACAAGATCTTCACCACAAACACCGGCGACAAGGAGATGAACGTCTTTCCCATTCGCAGCGTCCGCATGGGCAAGTACAAGTACGTTCACAACCTGCGACCGGACGCGTACCACACGAATCATTCCGACCGCCTGCGCTCGGACGGGCGTGGAGCCTACTGGTACTCTTGGTATGCGGCCGCAAAGTCCGATCCCAAGGCGGCCGCCATCGTAAAGAGATACCATACCCGGCCCGAGTACGAGCTTTTCGACTTGAACAAGGATCCGAACGAGCTCCGGAATCTGGCCGACCACCCCAAGCACAAAGCCAAATTGGCCGAGCTAAAAACCGAGCTCAAGAAATGGACCACCGCCCAAGGGGACGACCTCCAACCCCACCAAGCCCCCTACCCCACGTCCGAACCGATCCCCGAAATCACACGTAAAC
>JAYOII010000536.1:0-1874 GCA_038118685.1 Opitutia bacterium | reverse complement strand
GTATTGGCCCCTTCCAGGCGTACAAAAGCAAAAGAGAGGGAACGAGGACCAATCGGACTGCAACCGATGAGAGTTCCACCTTGTATCCTTTCGAAAACTTAAATCCCTTCATCAAATCGGAAATATTTCCACCGATTAACAGAAGACCAACCGGTATCGAACAAGCCCCTAGCATCTTGATCACCTCCCAAGCAAAAGAAGGCACAATGGCATCTCCTCCCCAATTTTTGACCAGCAAGGCCAAAACAATGGAAATGGCCGGAGGGTTGATCAAACGGGAAAACTTAAAACCCGAAGAAGCAAGGAAAAGAATGCCCACCGTCCAAATGGCAATTTCAACCCCCAAGTTGAAGACGATGAACTTGGGTAAAATTTCCTCCCCGAACAAAGAGATGGCGACCGGGAAGGCAAAGTAACCATAATTGAAAATTCCCGAAGCAAAAGTAAAAGCCGGAGCATTGGCAACGTCTATTCGAGCAAGGCGGGCAACAAACCAAGCCACGAAGAAACCCAACGTTATGGATAAAAAACCGACACCCACCACGAAAGCCAAGTTACCCGGAGCCATTTGTTCCTCGCCCCCTACAATATGGTAAAAGAAAAAACACGGGTAAAGAACACGCACGGTCAATACGCTTAGCGAGGCATCTGCTTCCGCCTTGAACCAACCTGCTCTTCTCAACGCTGCGCCCAACAGCAAAAGGAGCACCGGTGGCGCCACGTAAGTCAAAATATCAAGTAAGTTCCCCATCGATTGAATTCGAAAAATTAGAGCAGGCAACCAATTCAAGCAAGTTTGATCCCAAATCCAGAACAACGAAACCGGCAAATGAGAATGGCGCCCCCACGAGGAATCGAACCTCGATCTACGGTTTAGGAAACCACTGTTTTATCCGTTAAACTATGGGGGCTGACAATGGGTTGTGTTATCTTTGCGAAATCCATCGTACTTCGAAAAGAAAAAGGATTCCACTAGACATCGGAATTAGTAACCCGAACCCAATTTGATAGCGATACAATAAGTTCAGGGGGCGGGCAACTGCAAAGAGAAAGGAACGCTCCAAGGAATTTGATCAGGACACTTTCACCCATTTTTAAGGGCAACAAAAGATTTGCCTACAAACCATACAGAATATGCGAACTACTAATCCAATTCGTGTTCATGTCGTCCAATTGGGAGGCATCAAAAAGGGTATTCTGAACACGGCTTCTGATTACAGATGAGTTTAGCCCGTTCAATAAGCTCCAATCGGGCGTGGCATGGGAGGCATCAGGGACTTTCGGATCCGTTTCAAAAACGGCCTCCCAATAATCACTCATACCATCGCCATCCGTATCTTTTCTGAAAGAGGTCAGATAGTCCGCCCCGCTTCCGTCATTGAAATAACTCTCCATTGTCCCTGATGGATCGTTTTGAAGTCCACCTACCGGGGTGGCGTAAAAGGCATATTGATCGTACTGTGAACTCTCGTAGACGTAAACGTTCCTTACACTGACGTTGGAGAGGTTTCCCCATCCATCCATGACTCGGTACTCCAGAGTAAGCAGGGTGCCATTGAGGTTGGTCAAGCGCGACACATTGCCTTCCTTAGCCGTATCAGTGAAGGCATAGCCTTTCGTAGGATCAGAGCTATCGGTTATCGGTGTCTTGGAGGAGGCGGTGTATCCGGATCCCCCTTCCATAATTCCCTGTAATTGCTCAAGGGTCATCGTTTCAAGAACACTGTAAACATGAATTTTAAGGGGCGTTTGGGTACCTTGATGGGAACATGTCTCCATTTCGGCCCGATTGTTCACCTTGACGAACTCATAGCCCTCCCCTATCCCATCCCCATCCCAATCGGGATAACCGGACTCAATCGACCAATTGACGT
>JAYOII010000535.1:1277-1882 GCA_038118685.1 Opitutia bacterium | reverse complement strand
TTCTTGCTTCCACGCATCCGATTTGCAATGAATGTCTTTGATTCGTTTCATGCCTTTGTTTTCAGTCAGTTTATTTTTCTATGTTTTGATTGTCTTTCTTTGTGCGCGTCCATTGGTGGCGACGGAGCTTGACCTCAGGCAACCCTCAAGTGTGCGCAATGCATTGGTTCCTGGCTTCGACAAGGAAGGAAGGTTGGCATGGGAGTTGAGGGCGACCGAAGTTGCTCCGCGTCCCGATGAGCTTTACGAAACCGTCAAGCCCTACCTGAAGTTTTTCGACAAGTCCGGTGTTCGCATGGAGGCAAAGAGTTCTTCCGGTCTCTTCCATTTAAGAAATGGATTTGCCCGCGGTGATGATTTTCTGTCAGTCCAGGGCAGTGGCTTCTCCGCCCGGGGGAAAAGCTGGAAATGGTCTCAAAAGAGTGAAGCCGGAAGCCATCGAATGGTTTTCAGGGATAACGGGAAGGTGTCTTTTGCCACTGATCTGGGAAAGTATTTGGCCGAAAGAAGGCCCGGCGGTATCAAGGGGTGCTCGGAGGAAGCCACGGTTTCCGAGCCAGGGAAGTCCCTTACGGTCGCCCAAGCCGACTTCATTGAATTCCTGG
>JAYOII010000535.1:0-1267 GCA_038118685.1 Opitutia bacterium | reverse complement strand
CACTTCTTCCTCGAAGGCAACGTTTCGGTGGAAGGCGAGGAATTGCTTCTGACCAGTGAAAGAATGAAGGTGGAATTCGAAAAGGAGCGAAATTCAAGTTCGGATGCGATCGGTCGCATATCCCGGATTTCTGCTTCGGGCAAGGTGAAGCTGTCTCAAAGAGGTCGCACTTCTTTTTGCGATTCGCTTGGCATGGATGTCCTGAAAGGCGAAGTCCTTCTTGAGGGCAAGCCGGCTCGAGTGGAAGACGAAGAATGGGGTGCCGCAATCGGCAATCGTATTGTTTTGGAAAAGGGAAAACGCAGAGCTCGTGTGCTAAGCGATGAGGCCGGCGGCCGACCGAGGCTTGAGCTTCCTCCGATTCCTGACCTTGGCTTTGAGCGAAAGGGAAAGGGGCCTTGAATCCGGCTCCGCATCGCCTCTCGGTTTGCGGACTCCGCAAGACTTTCGGTAGGAAAGAGGTTGTCCGGGGAGTCGACCTGAATGCCAACGGTGGCGAGGTCGTCGGGCTCCTCGGGCCGAATGGAGCTGGCAAGACGACGACTTTTTCCATGGTTGCGGGTTTTTTGAGACCATCGGCGGGGAAATTGTTGCTCGATGACTCAAACCTTACTTCGTATCCGGCCTACAAGAGGGCTCGCCAAGGCTTGGTCTACTTGCCGCAGGAACCCTCCGTATTCCGCAAACTTACCGTCGAGCAGAACGTTCGGGCTATCGCCGAGACTTTGCCGATTTCCAGAGAAGAGCAAGACGAACTCGTGGGCAAGAGATTGGATGAGCTCAAGCTATCCGAACTCGCTGGACAAAAAGCTTACACTCTCAGCGGCGGTGAAAGGCGTAGACTTGAGATCACCAGAGCCTTGGTCCTTTCCCCCAAGTTTCTTCTTTTGGATGAGCCGTTCAGCGGAGTGGATCCCATTAGCGTGAGCGAGGTGACCAAGATCATTTTTTCTCTCAAGGAAAGGGGAATCGGTGTTTTTCTTACCGATCACAATGTCCGTGAAACGCTGAGAGCCGTGGACCGGGCTTACCTCCTCTATGATGGAAAGGTACTTGCCCACGGAGATTCTTCTTTTTTGCTTTCAGATCCTGAAACCCGCGAGAAATACTTGGGGGAGGATTTCGAAGAATGACAATCAACTTGGATATATCGATATGAGCAAGATAACAACTGCACCCTACCAATATACAGAAAGCTTGGGCGTTAGGGACTTTTTCGAGAATTATGGCGAAAAATTACTCCTCCGGCTCGTTACCTCGGAAAAAA
>JAYOII010000534.1:0-1888 GCA_038118685.1 Opitutia bacterium | reverse complement strand
GCAAACGGAACCTTGAAGGAAAGGCTTACTTTCCGGGCTGGGATCGAGATAGAAAAAGGGGACCACCCCTAGTTCTCAAAACCGATCCATTACAAGTTGCGTTTTTTGCAAAGAGGGGAAACGGTCTGGCAAAATCGACAGGTTTGTTCTGCCTAAGCGTAATCCGGACAAAGGATTCGAACGCTCCACCTGCCCACTGAAAAAGACAAAGCATGGGGAAGATCGTCACAAGGATGGTCAGATGCCACGAATCGCGTATTTCCTGCGGCTCCGCCCCCCCCGTAATCAGGGGAATCCGTATCCAAGAGAACCCGCCATTTTCCGGGATGAGGACAGCCCCAATCCCGATGAACAGTCCGGTCCGAAAAGTTGCAAGCAACCAAAAGGGTTTCATGCTTCTCTTCTCCGAACCTTAGAAACGAAAGGGTTTGCTTTTCCTTGTCGCTGCAGTCAACCCACCTGAATTTTTCCGACCGATGGTCGGCTTTGGCCCAACCCGAATGATCGAGATAGGTTAGGTTCAAGTCCCGGACCAGGTTCACGAGCCCTGAATGCAGAGGAGAGGCGAGCAATTCCCAATCCAAAGCAGAGTCAAAATCCCATTCCTTCCATTGCCCGAACTCGCACCCCATGAAGAGTGTTTTCTTCCCCGGCCAGGTCCATTGCAAAGCAAGAAGCGCGCGCAGGTTGGCCAAGCGCTCGGAGGGTTCGGGCAGGTTCATCTTGTTGGCAAGTGAACCCTTTCCGTGAACTACCTCGTCATGAGAAAAAGCCTGTACGAAGTTCTCCGAGAACTGATAGGTCGCTCCGAAAGTCAATTTGTCATGCTGGCTTGGCCGTTCGTTTGGGGGCGTCCTGAAATAGCCCAAGACGTCGTGCATCCATCCCATGTTCCACTTGAAGTCAAACCCCAATCCCCCGGCGTCCGGCGGTTGGCTAATCATGGGGAAGGCGGTTGACTCCTCCGCAATGGTGATCGCCCCGGGGTACTCTTCGTGAACGGCTTGATTGAATTGGCGAATAAAGTCGATGGCTTCCAAGTTATGGTTTCCTCCTTCGCGGTTGGGGATCCACTCGCCGTCCTTGCGCCCGTAATCAAGATAGAGCATGGAGGCGACTGCATCGACCCGAAAACCGGAAACGCCGAAACGGTCGAGCCAGCAAAGGGCGCTGCCAATCAGAAAACTCCGCACCTCGGGCCGTCCGTAATTGAAAATCAAGGTATCCCATTCGGCATGCCGTCCCAATCTGGGATCCTCATGCTCGAACAAACAGGTGCCGTCGAAATTCGCCAAAGCAAATTCATCGGCCGGGAAATGAGCCGGCACCCAATCCAAAAGGACTCCAATGCCCGAATCCTTGCAGGCATCGACCAAGACTTTGAAGTCCTCCGGGGAGCCATATCGGTGAGTCGGAGCGTAAAATCCGGTGACCTGATATCCCCAGGAGGCTCCGTAAGGATACTCGCTGGGGGGCAGAAATTCAACATGGGAAAAACCCAATTCCTCAAGGTACTGGGGCAAGCAAGCAGCCAGTTCCAAATAACCGAGTGGCCGGTTTTCACTCTCGTGAAATTTCCATGAACCCAGATGCATTTCATAAATGGAAAGAGGAGATTCCCGAGGATTGCCCGGGTGAAGGGGTGAAAAGGAGCTGGCCCCACCCTCCCTTGCACCCAGGGAATGAACAATGGAGGCATTGCCCGGAGGAGGCTCGCACTTGAAAGCAAACGGATCGCTTTTTTCCCTCAGAACGCCGTCGGCGCCCAAAACCCGGTACTTGTACTTCTGCCCGACCCGGGCGTGAGGAACGAAAAGCTCCCGGCATCCCGAGGAACCGAGGGCCCGCATCGGAAGAGAGAACGGATTCCACGAATTGAAATCACCGG
>JAYOII010000533.1:0-1890 GCA_038118685.1 Opitutia bacterium | reverse complement strand
AGCAGCGCTGTTTTCGTCGAGAAAGACAGGAGGATATTCACCGATCTCAAGCTTAACTTGGCAAACACTTGCAGAAGCGCGAAACTCCCTTCTTCCGTCGGGCAACTCGAAAACCGGGAGGTCGTCGAATACCTGAAGCATTGCGACCTTTCTTTCGACCTCATATTTCTAGACCCTCCCTATGCGGAAATTTCAAAAGTAGCCCCGATTGTCCTGGAATTACTCCGCTTGCGAAACTTGCTCAGGAAAGACGGTGTGCTTGTTCATGAGTCACCCCCTGAGGCTCAAAACAACTTTCCCGGTTGGTCGTTGATCCGGACGATTGGAAAAGAGAAAAAAGGGTCCCCGTCCTTCCGAATTTACAAATCCTCGGAAACGGTGTCCGCCCAATAACCCGCTAACAAAAGCGACAAGGAGGCGACTACGGCAGTCTCCAAGCGCAGCACGCGTTTGCCCAAGTGACGCAACTTGAACCGCTCGGAGCGCAGAAGGTTGCGTTCGTTTTCGGACCAACCCCGCTCGGGCCCCAGAGCCAAGGTCATGGGGGTCCCGTCGCTTTCTTTTTGAGCCGTCAATGGGCTTGTTGATTCGTAATTATCCATGGCTATCCGCTCGATCCTTTCCGATCGAAGGGAGCGCAGAGCTTCGTTTAGAGATGAAAAGGTGTCGCAAGCCGGGACAAAACTGGCGAAAGCTTGCTCGACGCCTCGGTCGATCCTCTCCATCCACTCGTTGGTTGTCCATAATCGGCTCTTCGGATAGGAGGGTTCGCCTTTCTCTGATTGAAAAAAAGAAATCCTCTCAACTCCAAGAGCCGCAGCTTGCTCAAGAATTTTCCTGCAGGTCTGAGGGCGGGCAAAGCCAACTACAAGGTGAAGAGGAAAAAAATCGCAAGGGTGTGGAGCTAGCCATCGGATGACCAGGTCGAGCCGTTTCTCGGAAAGGACGGAGACTGTTCCCTTCCCTCTCGGGCCATTTCTAAGGGCCAAATCGATTTCGTCACCAACCTTGACCCCCAAAACCGAGCGGAGATGAACAGCCCGTGGGTCCTCCCTGGGAAGGGAAAGATGGGAAACCTTTTGATCAATCAGGAAGAGGTTCAATGAGCGGACAGCCAGAGGGATTGATAGGGTCGGAGAGAAAACTGTCCTTCCTCCAGAATCATTTCTCCGCCGGTGATCAAATCCCTCGCCTTCCCTTGAGGAAAACGCTCGTTCAGCTGGCGACCATCGGGAACCTGAGTTTCCTCACCTTGAAAATTAAACAGGCAAAGAACAACTTGATTACCATCGAGGGAGGTACGCTCCAGGGCGAAGATCGAAGGTCCGAAATCCAAGATTGCCTGAGGTGCGTCAGGGTGAAAGGCGGCGCATGCAGCCCGCCTTCTCAGCGTGCGGGCATACCATTCGAAGACCCGGACAGACTGCCCGCTCTTTTCATCGAGTATTTTTTCCAGTTCCACGGATTTCCATTTTTTCCGGTTGATGGTTCGATTCCGGCCGGTTTGCTTTACGCCTTTCAAATCGTTCGGACTTGCGTAAAGTGAATGAAAGTAAACGGCGGGAATACCACGCATGGCCATGGCAACCGACTGGGAACAAAGAAATCGCAATTCGCCAAGCTCTTCGTCCTTGGGGTCGGAAAGGGCCGAGTAGTAGGTGGCGTTGAGCTCGTAGGGAGTTTCCGATCCGTCCTCCAACTTGCGCATGGACACGAAGCCACCCTTCTCCCTTACTTCCTCGGCCAGTCCCAAAATTTCCTTTTTCGGCAAAATTCCTTCCAGAGGGCGAACCCCAATTCCATCATGACTTGCGGTGAAGTTCAGAAAATGACAACCCTTCGGGGGAGGGGACAAATTCTTGGCCCAGGAAGAGAGGTGCTCGGCCGTTC
>JAYOII010000532.1:0-1897 GCA_038118685.1 Opitutia bacterium | reverse complement strand
TCCGCCCCGCGGGGCAGGATGTGAACCTGATGAGATAGGATGGGAAACCTCGACAACACAGCCATGCCGAACTCCCCACCCTGAAAATCCATGAATTTGCCAAAACGGCCCTCCATTTTCAAAATCCCCGCCAACTCCCGAGTCAAATCGATGGAACCGCTTCTCGTACAGTTTTTGTCGACTTCCTGCAAGGTGACGAGATCCGGAGAAAGGGAACCGATTACTTTGGCGATTCTCGGCAAATCGACTTTGCCGTCCATTCCCCGTCCGTGCTTGATATTGTAGGATAAAATTTTCAGGGAATTTCTTTCGCCCGAGCGGTCGGTCTTCCCCCAAGCCGAGAAACCCAAACCAAAAACCAAAAACCAAAAAAACCAGGTATTCTTCGCTTTGCGGAACTTGCTCGTCATTCTCCTTTGGAGTTTTTCCCTATGGGCAGAAAAGGCGATATCTTTGTGAATCCGAACGCACCGCAATCATTGGCCACCAGCGCCCCGCCGTCGACCGTGATGCAAACGTCTTCCCCCGCCCAGTCCTCTTCCCGAGATCCGTAAATACCTTCCCACTCCAACCTTCCCTCCCCATCGGTCTTGATCAGATAAACCTTCCATTGTCCGGAGGGACCGGATGGGTGTCCCCGTTTCTCGTACCACCGGGTCTCGTCTCCCGTTCCCGCCACCGCCAACCACCCCCCGTCGGGTGTCGAGCGCGCTCCCCAGACCTCGTCGTGAATCCACCGGGCGTCGTACCCCCGGGGTTGGCCGAAAAACTTGGTCCACAGAGTCTTGCCCGCCGAATCGACCACGGTCAGTTCGACGTCCCAATTCTTACTCAGGTTGCTTTTGCGGGTGTGCCCGGCAAGAAGCGTCTCTCCGTTCGGCTTGGTATCGAATCCCCAATAAACCGTATTATAGGTTTTAGCCCAAAGCAACCGACCGTGCCCGTCGACCTTCAGAAGGTTGCGGCCATCCGATTCCTCGTCCTTCGGGTGGCAGGCCAAAAGGAAACCATCGGCAATCGGTTGGATGCGATAGCCCGAGGAAGTAAAGGCAGACAAGTCACGTCTCCATTCTTCCTTTCCTTCGGAATTGGTTTTGAGCAAAACTCCCTTTCCCCAATTGAGGAAGGTTCCTTCCGCCAATCCGTTTTTGTACCCCGTGGCCAAGATCCCTCCGTTGGGGGTGACCGTCAACCCCTCGAACGCATCCTCCGTCCCCAAATTCCAAGTCTTGCTCCAAAGGATTTGGCCCGTGGACGCATCCACTTTGATCAAAGCGGCGTCCAAATTCAGGGACCCGGCGATCAAATAATTGCCGTCGGGTGTTTCGCTCACGCAATTGCCCAGGTTATGGCCCCGCTTGCCGAATTCCCTCTTCCATAGCAACTCACCTGTCCGATCGGTCTTAACCGCTAGAATTCGGGCCGACCGATCCTCTATGAACCCGGTTTCCCCGACCATGAGAAAGCCAGTGTCTTTGGTCTGAATCACGTAATGGGGATGACTTTCCTCCCCGCTACCTCCATACGACTTGTGCCAGGAAATCTTGGGGGCAGACTGGGAGGCAAGGCAATCGTTGAGCGCCAAGAGAAAGAAAATCGACAAAGCGGCCGACCATGCCGTTGCACGGACAATTTTTGTCATCATTGAACTCTTTTTTTCGATCGTCGGGCCATTCCAAGTCTTGGTCTCTTCATTGGCAAACCAATGGACAATTGAATCTTTGGCAACCCTTCATCCTCGAAAACGCGTATTATCATTGTACAAAGAGTTGGAAGATCAGTAGAAAGAACAAATGAAAAAGATTGATTGCCACGTCCACTTTGTCGGAGGAGGCAGTGCGCAATCGGGTACTTGGTTCACGCTGAAAACCTGGTGGGACCGCCTGCAGGCCCGGAT
>JAYOII010000531.1:0-1902 GCA_038118685.1 Opitutia bacterium | reverse complement strand
TTGATGCCATCCGGCCAGCTGACGATGAGAGGTACGCGCGGTCCGGTGTCCGTCATGCTGCCTTTGCCTCCCACCACCTTGGTGCCGTTCCAAGGGGTAACGATCGGCTTGTCGGTGCCGTTGTCTCCGGTGAAAATGACAAGGGTGTTGTCGCGCACGCCGGATTTTTCCAACTGGGCCACGATCTGCCCGACGGCTTTGTCGGCGTAGGCCACCATGTCCCTGAAATGTCTTTGGGGATCGTTGCGGTCTCCCTTGTAGGTGGTGGAACCGAGCCGCTTGGAATCCCAATCGGTGGAGTCCGGAGTCGGATCGAAGGGGCAGTGGGTAAGAATCATCGGGTAATAGACGAGGAAGGGTTTCTTTTTGTTCTCGTCGATAAAGTCGCAGATAAAGTCCGTACAGACCTGCGGACCATATTCGCCGCCCGTGTAATCCTTCTCCTTGCCGTTGAATTCGAGCAATGGGTTGACGAAACGGCGATCGATGGTCTTGCCGTCTTCTTTGGAACGGCCGCTGCGGGTATGCTGCCAAAGACAGGATTTCTCAAAACCAAAGTGTTGAGGAGCGTCCTTTTCCTTGCCCAATTGCCACTTGCCTGCGATCGCAGTTGCGTAGCCGGCTGCCTTGAGTTGATGAGCAAAGGTGGTCTGTCCACGATCCAGCATGCCGAATTTCACGTAGTTTCGGACGTTGTATTGTCCGGTCATGATCTTGGCCCGCGAAGGTGTGCAGATCGGGTTGGAAAAGCAGTTGGTGAAGCGCAAGCCTTCCGCCGCCAACTTGTCCAGGTTGGGTGACTTGCAGGATTCGCTTCCGTTGGAGGACAGGGCTTCGTAGCCCATGTCGTCGGCCATGATGAGGATGACGTTGGGCCGGGCAAGAGCGCCAAGGGCCCCACAGATCAAAAAGAAAAAGCACAGAATTGATAATGATTTCATAAGGACTGAAAAAGGGATCATCTTGCCCTAGGGGTCAGGCAATAGGCAAAACCTTTCTTCGTTTTGGCTCGGATTTGTTTCTTCGAGGGCCAATCACTCGCTTCCCTCAGTATAAACTGTCGAAATTCATCAAATCGAAATTGAAAAAAACGACCGGTCGTGGATAAAATGACCATTAGTTCGAACTCGTATGAACAACAACGGATGGAATGGTTGGATCCCTTCATTTGCAAAACCTGTCGCAGGCTTGCTTTTGTCGTTGGTCGTGTTTGCATCCGTGCAGGGAAGAGAAGACATTAAATCGGATGTGGCTGGCTTCCGGCAAAGCGTCCAACCGTTGCTCGAAAAGTACTGTGTGGACTGTCATGGTCCCGATAAGCAAAAAGGGGATATGCGTTTGGATGAAATTGATCCGGACGTCGTGAGGGGGACGAACTTTGATCAGTGGGAAGACGTTCGAGAAGCATTCAACAACGGGGAAATGCCTCCCGAGGATAAACCGCAACCTACGGATGCCGAACGTGATTTGTTGACTCGATGGATGGATGCGGAGTTCAAAAAAGTGAAACTTCATGGCTCCACGAAAAAGCGGGGGGGCGTCCGACGGTTAACGCGTTACGAATTGAAGTATGCCTTCGAAGACCTGCTCGGTTTTCCCATTCGCAATGAGATCGACAGGCTTCCGGAAGAGGGGACCAGCATCGAAACCGGGTTGAAGAACAATTCGCAGATGCTTCTCATAAGCAGTCCCCATTTGGAATCCTACCTCGACGTAGTGATGAGCATTATCGAGCGAATGAAAGAGATTGCAGTTTTCAAACCTTACGTCACTCGGGCGGACATTGCAAATTTGGACGTTAATCCGCCTGTAAAATACACGCCCGAAAAAAAGAAAGTCCCGCCCCCCTTGGCCAATGTATTTCGTGCCGGTAGAGGTGTCGTAATCAAGAAAGGAGGGTAC
>JAYOII010000530.1:0-1910 GCA_038118685.1 Opitutia bacterium | reverse complement strand
CTTAAGCAAAACATAAATGCCGTCATCCTCGGAAGACCCGTCCCCGAGTTTTCCAATATACATGCCAGGACGGAGACGAATGTGCTCCTTCCAGTCGAGCGACTTTATGGTTTCCGCCGTATAATTATGATCCGCCATTGATCCCTAAAATCCGTTCCACGACTAGACTATTAGAAGACCTTGCAAATTTGTCCACATGAAAAATGCGTTGCAATCGAAAAAAACTTGCAAATTTGCCTACAGTCCAAAGGTTTCAACATGCAAAATCATGCTAAACTCATACCTCCTGGCCTTTGCTCAATTAAATGATCCCCGAATTCTCAAGCCACTGCTGTGGTCCTCCCTCCTGTCCATAGCGTCGCTTATTGTCTTTCTTGTCCTTGGAACGGGTGCGGTCGACTGGTTTTTCGAATCCTTGCCGGAAAGCTCCACCGCCTGGATGGGCGACTGGGGGGAATGGATCAAGACTGCCGCCAAGATTCTGATTTTCTTTTTTTTACTCGCCCTTTCCTATTTTTTGTTTGGTGCGGTCCATGCGGCTTATCTCGGTCTTTTCCTCGATGGAATTATCGAAGCGGTTCGCGACAAGCATTACCCGGAGATCAAATTGGATCCACCTCCTCCCTTGATGCGCTCGACCGTCTCCTCCACTCGGTTCGTCTTAACGAGTCTTTCGGTGACTTTGGTCATGTCTCCCTTCTATCTTCTCGGTTGGTTCTTCCCTCCCACCGGCCTGATTCTGCAGATTTGGATTAACGGCATGATGTTGTGAAAAGAATACGCTCACTTGATCGAAGAACGAATGCCCTCCCCCCTCAAGGCCGAAAAGAAACCCTACACGCGGTTCGGGATGTTAGCGGAAACCCTGTGGATGGTACCCATCTTAAATTTTACGGCTCCCGTGCTCCTTTGCGCCGCCATCATGCACGACAAAATGGAAAGCAACCAGAACGAGATTACTTCACGGGACTGACTTTTCCGTGCTGCTCCCCTTGAGCTCCTTCGTTGCTTAACCGATAATGGATTCGGGCCACTTGCCACATGTAAGTCCCGGTTGCTCTGCCGTACTCGTTCGCCGCAGCCTTGCGAAGGTACGGCAAAGCCTTTTGCGTACCTTCGGTCAGCTCAAGGTAAATACCGACGTAAAGCCAAGCATGAAAAAGAACTCTCGTCCTGTAACGATCATCGAACCCTGCAGCCTCGATTTCCGAAAAAACCTGCCCGGGTTTGATCTTTCCCGCAAACATTTCGTATAGCCAAGGGTAAGGCGGACGATCGTCCTTCTCGTACTTGAGCAAACCTTTGCGGGCGGTCTTCAGCCCGCTTGCGTTGTACTGGGACATGAACCGCCAGATTCCATTCTCCCGATCCACTTGATCGTAGTTGTGATAAATCTTGAATTGCCGAGCGGCCTTGTCGTATTCCTTCAAATAGAAGTAGGCGATGCCAAGCCTCCAATGGGAAACGTCCAATTTGGGGTTCAACTGAATCATTTTTTCATAATCTTCACGGGAACCTTGGAAGTTACCAAGAAAAAGGCGGGCGTCTCCCCTGGCCGAATAGGCCGATAGGTCATCGGGGTTTTTCCTCAAGCGAGCGGAGGCTGCCTTTTCTTGGGCGGCATAACGGGCCTGAATCATTTTCAGCTCGTCCTTGGGTATGGGGTCCTGGCTTTGGGCAACAGAAGCAAAGGCCATGAAGCCAAAACACAGGCAGAAAACACGAAGCACTGGATTCACCTCTTGAATTCCTCCTTGAAAAGATTGCCCCGCACCGATCCGTTTTCATCCCATTCCTCGATTAACCCGTAGGCCTTTCCGTCCTTGACCTTGGTTCTCGATTTCATTTTTCCATCCTCGTGATAGGAGACGGCAGCTCCGCTGAAAGGTTCGACCGAACCCGTTTCATAC
>JAYOII010000529.1:0-1916 GCA_038118685.1 Opitutia bacterium | reverse complement strand
GATTGGGATGACCTCGCGCAAAACCTTGCCGCAAAGCCCCATCGCCCGGTTTTCCTCAAGCGGGACGAAAACGCCGGGTTAAAACCGGTGCTAACGGTACGAACGACAAGTTTCCCGGCATTCGAAAATTGCGAGGAACTGCTCGACTCCCTTTACAGCCTCTAGGCAATTATTGGTTTTTCTTTTCTTTTTCCAACAATCGGCTCAAGGTGCGCCCGTCTTCCTTTACGACCCTCTCGGCCACTTCCATAACATCGTAGGCTTTGTCGTGGAGAGTGGCATGAGCAACCTGAATAGCGGCTCTGATGAGCTTGGAATCGGTCTTGATTCTCTGCCCGGTCTTTGACATCACGCGCTCTATGCCATCCAGCAAGCTCAAGTCATCCTGAGTAAGGGTAATGGTGCGTACCACCCTTTTGGGCAAAGCAGACTCTGTATTATCTTCCATATGCAAAGATGTACACTTGAATTAAAAAAAGTAAAACACAAATGCGCTAATTCGTCGAAAAGGAAGTTGGGATCGAACGATGAAAAGGGGAAAGAATTCTCAGGAGGCAAGCATTTCGCCAAGCATTTTTTCCAAGGAGCAAACGTCTGCGGAAAATTTCCGGATGCCCTCGGCCAGCTTGGTTGTGGCCATTTCATCCTCATTCATTTGAAAGCGGAAAGCGCTTTCGTCGATCTCAATTTTGGAAAGATCGGATTCCTGCGCCTTGGCCTCCGAAAGCTTCAGACTGAGGACGGAATGATCTTCTTTCATTTCTTGGAGAAGATTGGGGCTGATGGTAAGCAAATCGCATCCCACCAATTCCTTGATTTCACCGGTGTTCCGAAAGCTTGCCCCCATCACTTCCGTCTTGTAGCCAAATTTTTTGTAGTAATTGTAGATTTCGGTAACCGATTTCACTCCAGGGTCATCCGCTCCCACAAAATCATAACCTGTCTTCTGCTTGTACCAGTCGAGAATCCTTCCGACAAAAGGAGAAATCAACTGAGAACCTGCCTCCGCACAGGCAATCGCCTGCACAATCGAAAACAAAAGGGTCATGTTGCAATGAATCCCCTCTTTTTCAAGTTCCCTGGAGACCTCGACTCCCTCCCAAGTCGTTGCAAGCTTGATAAGCACCCGGTCACGCGAAAAACCCAGTTGCTCATACCGCTCGACAAGGGAACGGGCCTTGGCCAGACTCCCCTTGCGATCGAAGGACAGCCTTGCGTCCACTTCCGTCGAAACGCGCCCCGGAACAATCTCCAAAATGGAAACACCGAAACGAACAAGCAAGCGATCCATCACTTCTTCGACTTGGCTGACTCCCTCTTGCCTTGCCTTGTTGACAACATCCTCGACCAACTCGGAATATTCGGCCTGCTTCGCAGCCTTGAGAATAAGGCTCGGGTTGGTCGTTGCGTCCCGGGGTTCGTATTGCCGGATCGAATCAAAATCACCGGTATCCGCTACGATTACGGTGTGTTCCTTGATTTGCTCGAGAACCGACTTACTTTGCGTTTCTTCCATTTGCTTGTGATAGTACTGAATGAGGAAAGTCGACCGGGGTAGCTCAACCGGCGTTTCGGTTCATGCAATTGAGATCCTCGAAGGAACGGACCAAACGATCGACGAAAGATTGCTCCCCACTTCGAAGCCACGCCCTGGGATCATAATATTTCTTGTTTGGCTTTTCTTCGCCTTCCGGGTTCCCGAGCTGCCCCTGCAGGTAGTCTTTGTTTTGGCCGTAGAATTCGTGAACACCCGACCAAAACGCCCACTGCATGTCGGTATCCAAGTTCATCTTGACGACTCCATACCCAATCGCCTCCCTGATCTGCTCGCGAGACGAACCGGACCCACCGTGAAAAACAAAATGAATCGGCTTGCCTGTCAGTCCGTGCTTTTCCTTGAGGACTTCCTGCGAGTT
>JAYOII010000528.1:0-1919 GCA_038118685.1 Opitutia bacterium | reverse complement strand
ACCTTGTCGGACTTCGGCACGTAGTGAAGCCCGGGACCCTCCGCGCCCAATGCGATCGCCGCCTCAACCATTTCCATGCGGGAACCGGGTTGAACAAGGACAAAATTATGCATCATCTCGTCGACGTTGTCGAAAGTCAGTTCAATCTGCTCGCCAGGCTCGACGTGCAAAACTTTCGGGTCGAACTGCAAGCCCGGTTTGACCCCGACCCTTATCTTTTTCGCCCCCGCGTCAGGCAGGAAAAAAAGCAGCGACCATGCAACAAGCATGGCAAGGCTGAAAGATCCTGAGAAAGTAGGCGAATACGAATGCACAAGCTAAGTAGATTGAACACAATCAAATAAAAGACAAACCAGATCCAAACAAGGAGGGCAAAAAAAAGATCCAAGTAAACTTCACGTCCCCCAAATACCAACCTAAGCCGAGAGCAACTTCCAACAGGTCAGTTGCATACGGGGGAGATGAAAAGCTCCCTTCCACAGGTTGCCCTTGAGGGTCGAACTCCGGCGACCGTCCCGATGCAAATAGCCAAACCATTCGCCGTGCTCGGGATCGGGAAAATGCTTGTATGCCCAATCATGGACTTCCCGATGCATTTTCTCATACTTGGGATCACCCGTCAGAAGACAGGCCATGAGAGTTGCGATAATGGCTTCGTTTTGCGGCCACCAAAACTTCATGTCATGCCAATATTCCTGGACGGGCATACCCTTGGCATCAACAAAATACAGGATCCCTCCGTACTCTTCATCCCATCCGCGCTCCCAGCTCCAGTCCAGCATCCGGAGACCCGTTTTCACAAGTTCGTCATCCCCGCGAATCTTTCCCTCCAGCATAATGAACCAAGCGCCCTCCATGGCATGACCGGGATTGAGAGTGCGGCCGTCGAAATGATCGATCAACTCACCACTCGGGCCCACCGTCTCCAAGACGCAGCGAAGTTCGAAATTCAAATGATGGCTTCGAATCGTTTCGATGCTTCGATCGATCCACTCGTTGGCATCGGACAACCCGATCGAGTCGCGAAGTTCTTGAGCCGTGGCAATGGTGATCATGGGAAAGGCCAGACCCTTGGTCGGACGCACCTCGGTAAATTTGGGTTCAACGCCCTGAGGCTTGAGGCTGTGATCGACGAAGCGCTTGAAAGCCACCCTTGCTTTCTCGGCGTATTCTTCTACACCCGTAGCTTTGGCCAGTTCCCCGTAAGCGATCGCCGCGAAACTCTCCGAGAAGGCATAGCGCCTCTTGCGGATCGGTTTACCTTCACGGGTCAAGTGAAACCACATGCGCCCATCGGAAGGATCGAAGCAATATCGATCAAGAAATTCAGCCCCGTGCTTGGCTAGCTCAAGCCATTCGCAACGAGGCTCAACATTGTTATATAGTTCGCCCAGCAACCAAGTGAACCGACCTTGTTGCCAAACGCCTTTGTCCGTATCGATCAAGGCTCCATCACGATCGAGCGAAGTCATAAAGCCACCGTGTTTCCGATCGATCGAGTGCTTGAGCCAAAAGGGGAGGGTGTCCTTCAACAGACCATCCTGATAGACCTTGGCAAGCTCCTCCATTCGTCCCTGATTCATTACAAAAGCACAACCTTCTTAGCGAAAACGCTACCGCGACACAACGGGCGAAAAGAAAAAGTTGCAAGACAAGAAGCTTGTCTGGGAATCCCTAGGGACAGAATCGTTTCTTGGATTAAAAACCTCTTGGCTTCTGATTATCCGTGCAATCAAAATTCGGATGACTTCCCGTCAAATACAAGAAAATCGTGAAAAAGAAGCGGCCAAGTTTAATCCCAACCCGGCCAGCAAGGATTTCTCAATGTCAACAAAAAGGGTTTTTTGAGAAAAGTTCATATTGCCGCAGGGTTGGATTGATAATCATCCTAATTCCGCAAATGGAGACCTGTCTAGAAT
>JAYOII010000527.1:0-1921 GCA_038118685.1 Opitutia bacterium | reverse complement strand
GTCCAACACCAATGATATTTTTGAATACTTCGACCGTGATAATGACGGAGTCGCTGAGGAGAAAAAGATTTGGTTCGAGGGAGGAAAACGCGGTGGTAATGTCGAACACCAACCATCAGGATTAATTTGGAGTATGGACAATTGGCTCTATCTGACCCACAGCGACTACCGACTCCGTTTGCAGGATGGTAAAGTAATTAAGGGCGAGACCAAAGGAAACCGGGGCCAATGGGGATTGACTCAGGATAATGCCGGAAAAGTCATGTATGTAGATGCCGGTGCCGGCATTGGACCCGTCCACCCACTATTTCCAAATATTTACACAAAATGGCACCCCAAGTGGGTTATGGCGGAAGGTTTCAGGGAGGTCTTTCCCATTGATAACATTGCGGATTCGCAAGGCGGATTTGGTAGCATGCGTGCCAATAACTCCGCCAAGAGTTTCACCGCAACTTGTGGCCAGGCCATCTTCCGGGGGGATCGTTTGCCCAAGGATTTAATTGGTAATTTATTCTTTCATGAACCAGTTGGACGCCTGACCCGTCGGGCGAAAATCAAAACGGACTCCATGGGTCGGCGCGTGCTTCATAATGCTTATTTAGAAGATGAATTTGTAACCAGTTCGGATGCCAATTTCAGACCAGTTAATTCGGCAACAGGACCGGACGGCACTCTCTATATCGTCGATATGCACCGCGGGGTGGTTCAAGAATCCGCCTGGGTTCCGAAGGGTTCATTCATTCACTCCTCCATTAAACACTATGGACTCGATCAGAATGTACAACGCGGACGAATTTACCGGGTCCGTCACTCTGGTTATACACCCGGACCTCGCCCCAACATGCTCAACGAAACATCCACTGAACTGGTTAGCCATCTCTCCCACCCGAACGGATGGTGGCGTGATGAGGCTCAGAAATTAATCATTATCAAGGGAGACCAAACTGTGCTTCCCGCACTGCGCCAACTGGTAAAAAACTCTGCAAACCCACTTGCCCGACTACATGCACTCTGGACAATAGAAGGATTAAATGCAATTGACCTGGATTTTCTTAAAACCGTTTATCAGGACAATGATCCGACAATTCGGGCGGCAGCCATTCGGATGACTGAACCATTCTTTCATCAAGAAATAAGTACCATTTCCGCCCTTCAATCTTTGGTAAGTGATCCACATCACGATGTTGCTATTCAACTTTTACTCTCTGCCTCTACCAAAGTTACACCTGAAACTCGGGCACTAGCTGGTTCCGTTTTGGCAGAAAATCCATCCAATCCATACCTCAAGGAAATTGATGATGAATTGAATAAGGATTATTTTGCGGAAGTGGCACGGCAAAAAGAATTGGCCCAGTTAGAAGCGGAAGAGGTGGCCTTACTCAATGCAGGCAAAAAACATTTCGAAGCACTTTGTGCCACCTGCCATGCACCCGATGGAACTGGAGTCAAGACTCCAGACGGCAAAATGAAAATGGCACCCTCTTTCGTTAACAATCCCACCGTGATCGGCTCCAAAGATGTACTTGCAAAAGTCGCTCTCCAAGGAATTTCCGGCCCATTACGCGGAAAATCTTATATGGGTGGGTTCATGATGCCCTTGAAGACAAACGACGATCAATACATCGCTTCCGTTTTAACTTACATACGCAACAGTTTTGGTAATAAAGCAGGAATGATTAAAACGGAGGAGGTTGCACAAGCCCGTGAGGAAACTGCAAGTATGACGCAGGCCTACACGGAGGCTTCTCTCCGTGAAATTCTGCTCAATTCTGGTAGTGACATCAAACTTTGGAAACTTTCGTCAAGCCATGGGCAAAAGCATCTGCAATTCCTTCAGGATAAGGATGAAAAGACGACCTTTGCGACCAAGGCGGCCTTGAAAGTTGGCACTTGGATCGAGGCCGACTTCCCTCATCAAAGG
>JAYOII010000526.1:0-1931 GCA_038118685.1 Opitutia bacterium | reverse complement strand
ACACTCATTCAGGCAAATCAACGCGCCTAACGAGTGAGGATGGTTATGACGCCGAGGGTTCCTATTCCCCCACGGGAGATAAAATAGTTTTTGCCTCGAACCGAAATGCTTATGCGAGTCCCCTGAACGTCGATGAAAGGGAAATCTTCAAAAGGGACAAATCTTATTTCAACGATATTTTCCTTATGAATTCGGACGGTACGGCCGTAGAACAACTCACTCGATCCGCAGGGTACGATGGAGGCCCTTTTTTCAATAGCCAGGGTGATCATATTTGCTGGAGGAGGTTTTCGCCAAGCGGGCACAAGGCCGAAATCTTCACAATGAATTTGAAAACTCGAATAGAACGAAAAATAACCAACCTCGATGCAATGTCCTGGGCGCCCTTTTTCCATCCTTCAGGCAAATACCTCATATTCTCAACAAATCTGCATGGTTTCAACAATTTCGAATTATACGTCGTGGATACGGAGGGTCAAAAGCAGCCCGTCAGAGTTACTGATTCCGATGGCTTCGATGGACTTGCTTGTTTTTCGCCCGACGGCAAAACCCTGTCCTGGACAAGCAACCGTTCGAACGACAAAAAGTCCCAAATCTTTATGGCAAATTGGAATCACAAGGAAATGCTCAAACGCCTTGATTCGGCCCAATCCATTGAAAATAAACGCCAACTTGAAAAATCTCCTTCTTCGGTTATCAAAACATCTCCGGAAGTAGAAGCAGACGACGTAGTCAAGCACGTGAAGTACCTCTGCTCGGAAAAACTTGGCGGGAGGATGACTGGATCTCAGGGAAACCAATTGGCATCCGCTTATGTTGCCGACTCATTCAAGTCTTATGGAATGGAACCTTTTTCCAAAGAAAACGGGTGGTTTCAAAGTTTCCCATTTTTCAATACCGCTGAATTATCACCTTCATGCAAACTTGATCTCTCCGCGAACATCGACAAACCCAAATCCCGATTGGATCTAAACAAGGATTGGGTTCCCATGTCTTTCAGTGATTCCGGAAACTCCACAATCATAGAGATCGTATTTGCGGGTTATGGCATTCGTGTCAAAAAATCGGATGATTGGCCCGAATATGACTCATACACTCACTTGGACGTTAAGGACAAGTGGGTGATGGTTCTACGAAAACTGCCGTCAGGATGGAGTGAAGAGAGAAAGGATTTCTCCTATTACCATTCAACCTTCCGGAAGAAGGCATCGGTTGCCAGAGATCTTGGTGCCAAGGGTATTGTCTTTGTTTCCGATTTTGAAGAACCCGAGGACAAACTCGTTGAATTTTCATCTGGCACGACCAACGAAACAATATCAATACAATCAATCATGATCACTCGGAATCTGGCGAGTTCCATCTTCCAAGCTCAGCAAAGGGACTTCAAGAAGACTTGCGATCGCCTTTCCACAGGAGACCTTCAAATGGGATTCCCCTTGAGGAAGTCCGTTCTTAACCTAAACGTCACCATTCTGAGAAAAAAAGGTCTTGGTAGAAATACCCTCGGTTGGATTCGGGCTGACGAGGGATCAAAAACCGAGCGAACCATTGTAATTGGGGCTCACTTGGATCACATCGGCTACGGGAAGACAAGTTCCCGGGCAAAAAAATCTCAAAAGGGAAGAATGCATCCGGGGGCGGACGACAATGCTTCCGGTATTGGAGCCCTTCTGGAAATTGCCGAGTACCTTGCGGATCTAAAAAAGAAAGGTCTGCTTAAAAGCAATTATGACATCCTTTTCGCAGCTTGGTCAGGAGAAGAGATAGGTCTCGTAGGATCTTCGTATTTCATGCGAGCTTTGCCTGACAAGAAAGATGGGAAGAGAGAGATTTTAGCCTACCTGAACCTTGACATGGTCGGTCGATATCAAAAAAAATTAACCATTCACGGAGTCGGTTCGTCAACCGGTTGGAAGAAACTCATTCAGCGG
>JAYOII010000525.1:0-1940 GCA_038118685.1 Opitutia bacterium | reverse complement strand
CCTTGGGTAATGAAGAGAGGCCCCCTTGGGCAGGGTTCAGCGGACAGGCCATGGTCCGTCTGGCGGAAAAGACGGACGGCGGGTTCAGGGTGCAGGTGCTGCGGGTCAACCGGGTTTGGAAAAACAACCGGGCGACCAAGCCGGAGAGCCTGGCCGGTCAGTCGATCTTGGTCGGGTTCCGGGGAGAAGGAGAGGCCCGCATGATGCAGCAGGCCTTTGCGAGAACCTTGGAGCGGGGGCAGACTTTTCCCTTGGAATTGGGACATGAGGAAGGAAACCGGTGGTATGTTTTGGAACTCAATGGGGATCAACGGGAGTCGGCCCGGCGGGCCTTGGCCTCCGAGAGAGGAGATGTCCGTCGCGAGGGGGAAAGGGAGCAGCCTCGTGAGCGGGGTTTTGATCGCGAAGCCCGGCCGGAGCGGGAGATCGAACGCGATGTCCATAGGCGGGAACTTGAGATGATCGAGAAAAGAAAGCGGGAATCTCCGCATCGACGCCGTGCGACAGGAGCTGCAAGTCGAGCTTTTGCGCAGTGAGTTGAGGAACGTCCACATGGAAAATGCCGAGTTGAGGTTTCGTCTGCAACAGCTCGAGAATCGATTGCGGGCCTTGGAGAAAAGATAGGGGGCTCGCGTTGCGAGGGAGGGCTCTTTCCGGTCCATCAAGGGTATCGACTTGCCTTTGGGGTTAGCTCGGTTATCTCTTCGGGTGAATGATGAGAGTGTTTGGCCGTATTTTGTTTCTTGCGACCCTGATTTTTCAAGGCTGTTCGGAGGAGGATTCCGATTCCGTCGATTCGTTGCAAGGGGGGGCTTTGGATCGGAGCAGGAAGATTCGCGATTTGGAAAGTGAAGTGGAATCACTCAGGTGGGAAAACATCCGCCTTGCCTTGAAAATTGAAACGATCGACGGGGCCTCCCTGGTCATGGACAGGGTAACCGGGCTCTGGCACAACGACGTCTCCCGCGAACCTTTCACGGGAATGATTTTGGAAAAGTATCCGGATCAATCACCGCGAGCCGAGGCGGGCTTTTTAAAGGGCAAGAAAGACGGGATGGAACGGTTTTGGTATCCGAAAAACATCCTCAAGAGCGAGGTCCAGTGGTTCGACGGCAAGGAAAACGGAATTTTCAGGGAATGGGACGAGCGGGGAAAACTGATCCGGGTCGCACGTTATAAAAACGGACAACTGATTGAGAATCTGATGGACTAGGGAATGGCTGGTTTGCCAATCCCGACGGGGCGGACCACTTCTCCGATCCACTGCGGTCGCTCGAAAAAAAGAGGGCCCCTGTTCGTCATGAGAACCTCTTTGACGAGAATTTGGTAATACTTGGTGGGTTGACCGTAGGTGAAGGTCAGAAGAAGGTCGGTCCGCTGATTGGGTTTGTTGTAATCGGATGCGTCCTTGACGAGAATTTTCCCGCCGGCTCCTTCTTGATCAGGGCAAAAGAAGAAAAGATTCCCGGGGGTGGTCTCCCCGAAACGAATAAGAAGGTCGCCTTCGCCTGCCCCGTTTCCAAGAATTCCTTCGTCATAGGCTTGTTCCGAGTCCTGTTTGTCGAGACCGATCATCAACGCTTTGGCGTAGGTGAGGTCGTCCAATCGCAGCCTGTAGGTGCAGCCTCGGTCGAGAAAGAGGTTCCGCGGATTGCCCGTTCCGACGTCTCGGGTGAGGGTGAAATTCCTAGTCGAGGTTTCCGTCAAAGTCTCGCGTCGTACTTTGATTCTCACCAAGTCACCCGGGTTGCGACTCGAGATATGATCGACGATATGATCTTTGCTTGAAACGTCCTTGCCGTCGACTTGGAGAATGAGGTCGTTGTCCTGCAAGCCTGCCTTGTCGGCCATTGAATTCTTCAAGACTTCGGCAATCCGAATACCTTCGGTTAGGCTCGTCTCCTCTTCTGGAATTCCAACTGTTGAGACGACTTCCTCTC
>JAYOII010000524.1:1413-1941 GCA_038118685.1 Opitutia bacterium | reverse complement strand
ATTTAAAATTGTGGGTGTGCTGGGCCGATTCCGGTTGGATTCCAAAGCCGCATCTGATTCTGTTGAATTGATGCCCGGTGAATTATGTTTTTTGATGCCAGGCGACCGGGGGTTTGGAGATCGCGTAAATGTAAATCTGAAGAAACTTATTTCCACATCTTATCTGCTTTCTGGTTTCCCCAACCCAAAGTCTTTCATGTCGGCTATGGAAAACATTGCCGAAGAACAGCAGAAAGCAATTGGCAAATCCTTCAATGCACAGGTGGGAGATTCAAAAAATCCTGAAAGTTTTGAAATCATCACTCAGGAGACTAATGGCTCCGGAACCTCCTCTCCCTCCTCCAGGGAAAACCTGGCATCTCAGGATAGCGAGGGATATGTAATTCCTGCTTCTGACCCTTTAAGTGAGCTTTTAGGGAGATCTCCGAGAAGATTTGCCGAGACAATCAATGTCCGAAGCCAACCAGAGAAGCCAGCGGTACCAGATGACGCCCTGAACACAGATGTTAAAGATTCATCCGAAATTAA
>JAYOII010000524.1:83-1403 GCA_038118685.1 Opitutia bacterium | reverse complement strand
CACCAACCCTCAGAACCTAGCAAATAATCCCGTGCAAATGGTTTCGGAAACGAATGCAACGGCTAGACAAGAGTATTTGATTCCCGAATTGGATCCCTTAAGCGAGCTTCTTGGTCGTGCACCCAGACGGTTTGGTGAAAATGTGATTACCCCTATTTCGAAGGAAAGTTCTGTAAAGTTGGGAGAATTAGTTGCTCCCGCCGAAACTCCTGCTGAAGGTACATTAGTTGAAGATGATGACAAAGCAAACCCCCGCCCTTTTCCTTCTCGTCTTCTCAGAAAAAACAAAATAGAAAAGTAAATATTTAAGTTAATTTTATGAATTCAATGATTCCTATCGTTCTCGCTTCCGGTTCCGGAGGGCATGATTATCTTTATGGTTTGTTTTTCCTGATTGTGGCTTTGGTCATCGGGGCAGCAACCAGGCATTTCCTGCAAAAAGTTCCCCTTCCGTTTACGGTCTTACTGTTATTGATAGGGTTAGCGATGGGGGCATTGAACCGTGCCTACGGCCCGCACGGTGGTCATGCTCATGAGGGTGGGCACACCGAGCATGCTGAGGGATTTGTAGCCAAGTTTATTGATACATTGAGTGGAGCCATTACTTGGGGCGGTAACTTGGATGGTCACCTGATTTTATATGTTTTCCTGCCCATTTTAATTTTTGAGGCTGGTTTTGCTTTGGATGTCCATACTTTTAAGAAATCTTTTCTCAATGCATTCTATCTGGCAGGACCGGGGATTGTGACCGCGACCGTCATGTCTGGCCTGGCCTTTTATGGCCTAGTTCAGGTGTTCGGAGGGGATGGTGGCGTACTCTCAGAGTGGAATGTCGAGGCTGGGGCTTTCGTCTTCTTAGCCTCGATGCTGTTTGGGGCGGTGGTCAGTGCCACCGACCCCGTCGCTGTGGTTGCCCTTTTAAAAGAACTGGGAGCCAGCAAAAAGCTGGGTACATTGATCGAAGGGGAATCACTTTTGAATGATGGAACGGCCATTGTTGCCTTTGTTCTCCTGTTCGGAGTCGTAACGGCTGCTGAGCCATTTTTAGGGACTGGTGCTTTTATCGGTAGTGCCGCCATTGGATTTGGTAAAATCGGTGCCGCTGGTGGGTTGTTAGGAGTTTTATTCGGTTTAGTTGCAATTTTGTGGGTCAAAAAAGTGTTTAATGACCCCATGATCGAAATAACCGTGGTTTTGGTGACTTCTTACGCGGTATTTTTCATTTGCGAGCATTTCTTTCATGTATCCGGAGTTCTTGGACTTGTTGCCTTGGGAATCGTGATGGCAGGAGTAGGACGGACCCGCATCAGTCCGGAAGTT
>JAYOII010000524.1:0-73 GCA_038118685.1 Opitutia bacterium | reverse complement strand
TAAAAAGCTGGGTACATTGATCGAAGGGGAATCACTTTTGAATGATGGTACGGCCATCGTTGCCTTTGTTCTT
>JAYOII010000523.1:0-1942 GCA_038118685.1 Opitutia bacterium | reverse complement strand
GCGACAACCTTTATCGTGCCGTGGTCGAAGAATTTGATTTTGAAACCGGCCGCTTGCTCGCAACCCTCGAAAAACTTGGTTTGAAAGAAAACACTTTGGTTATCTTTACGACTGATAACGGCCCGTGGAATCAACCGAAGTATTACAAAAACAAAAAAGGGCATCCCAAGAATTCCATATTCTGGGGCGATGCCGGACCCTTGCGCGATGGAAAAGCATCCATCTACGAAGGTGGAATCCGTGTGCCCTGCATCATGCGCTGGCCGGGCAAAATACCTGCGGGAAAAACGAATGACGGCCTTATGGCCACCATCGATTTTTTGCCTACTTTTGCCTCCTTCACCGGTGCAAAGGTTCCCGATGACCGAATCATCGATGGAGTCAATCAACTCGATTTCATCATGGGTAAATCCAAGACAGCCCGTTCATCCTACCTTTATAACCCGGGCTCTGCATCCGTGCAGACAAGGATCCTACAAGGCAATGCGATTCGGGAAGGAGACTGGAAACTGATCTCGCCATTGAAAGTTGGATTATTTCTTGAAGATGCCGGATCCGGAGAATGGGAGCTTTATAATTTAAAAGAGGACATTGGAGAGACGATCAACCTTGCGGAGAAATATCCCCAAAAGGTCAAACGTCTCAAAGCCTTGCTTGAATCGTCCAAGGCAAAATAAACTCAAGAAAGTTTTTAATGCCCCAATCAAGAAGACGTTTGATCTTGAATGAATCGAATCTAGTATAACTGCATCAGAACTTTGAATTCAAACCGCCGAACTTTCCTGCGTGGTGCAGGGGCCTTGATTGCCTTGCCTGCCCTTGAGTCATTGGGCTCGGCAGGTCTTGCTTCGCAAGCATTAGACACGGGCCCTGCGGCTTTTTCCAATGCGCCGGTCAAGCGTTTGGTTACGATCGGCACTTATCTTGGCTTTCACACACCGAGTTGGTTCCCCAAGGAAACCGGTGCCGGATACCAAATGTCAAAGGTTTTGGAACCCTTGGAGGATATGCGATCTGAGTTCTCCCTTTTCTCCGGGCTTGATCACCGGGCTCCCAACGGTCACAAGAATTGGAGCAACTTTCTAACCGGCAAGGGAACGCCCGGTGTATCTCTGGATCAAATAGTGGCCGGTAAGATTGGGGATCAGTCCCGCTTCGCTTCCCTGCAGGTTACTTGCGGATCGGCTGGCGAGGGCCGAATGAGTTTCACCAAGGAGGGTATTTCCCTTCCGTCCATCGGACGCCCAAGTGTACTTTTCAAAAAACTCTTTGGTTCCGAATCGGACAAGGCCCGCTTGGACTATGTCCTCGCGAGCAACCGAAGCGCCCTCGACCTGGTCATCGACGAAGCCCGTTCCCTCAAAAAACAAATCAGCGCGCGCGACTCGGAGAAACTCGACGAATACTTTTCCTCGGTCCGCGACGTTGAAAAGAAGGTACAAAAACAACGCCGCTGGCTAGAGGTTCCGACCCCCGAGGTAGACTTTGAACTTCCTGACTTTGATCCCGTAGCCCCCGATCTCTCGCTTGAATGCGAAGCCATCATGTATGATCTGATGGCCTTGGCCTTGGAGACGGATTCCACCCGCGTTATTTCTTTTCTCGTTCCCGGACAGGGACAAGTCTTTACCATCGAAGGAGAAAAGCTCAGCGCGGGGTATCATGGTCTATCCCATCATGGAAACGATCCGGACAAAATTGCCGAATTCAATCAAGTGGGCAAAAAGCAGGTAACGAACTTCGCCCGTTTCATCCGCCTTCTCAGCGAGAAGAAAGACAGTGAGGATCGCCCCCTTCTGGACACGACCGCCGTTTTTTACGGCAGCGGCATGGGCGATGCCAATACGCACAACAACAGTCGTTTGCCCGTTTTGCTTGCCGGTGGTGGCTATCGGCATGGAGCTCACCATGCGATCGCCCGCGACAAAGAAACGAACGCAAC
>JAYOII010000522.1:0-1943 GCA_038118685.1 Opitutia bacterium | reverse complement strand
ACCTGGTGTTGTCGTCGTAAGTCCCGCCCATCTTCGCCAAGTGGAGCACTTCTCCGTCTTTTGCCGAGACGACGAGAACCTCGGCATTGTGGTTCATCGTGTAAATCTTGCCGTCTCCGGCAGTCGGAGAAGAACGCCATTTGTACTTGCCGGGCAAAGTAATGCTCCATTCGATATCTCCAGTCTTCGGGTCAACCCGGGACAGGCTTTTTCTAAGATCGCTCAGGATAAAAAATTTACCAGCGTAATAAAGAGGGGTCGGCACGTCCGAGGTCAAGGTTTCGTTTTCAGAAGTATCCCAGGCCAAACCGCTTTTGCCTTCATGAGATCCCTGCAAACCAAGCTTTGCGGCAAAAACAGGCGCTTTCTTTGGAGCGCATGCTAGAACAACTCCCGATCCGACGACCGGCGAGGGAACCAGTCTCCACCACTCTTGTTTATGGTTCGGATTCCAAGTGCCCCAACGCCAAATTTCTTTCCCCGTGCTCGGATCATGACCGGTCAAAACGTCGCCACCCGCTACGATCAACTCTCCTTCGTGGGGAATAATCGTTCCAAATGACTCGAGAGACTCTTTCTTCGCCTTGGAAGACCTGAAGTGCCGCCAAATGGTTTTGCCGGTCGATGGATCCATGCAGAGCAAGTAGGAAGGAGAATCAGGTTTTCCACGTCCATGAACCTTCTCGTTTCGCTGCAGCACGGGGAGGTACAATCTTCCTTCATGCAGTGTCGGTGACGAGGAAAAAGTCCACTGGAAGCAAAAATCACCGTAATCTTTCTGAATGTTCCTCCTCCATTGCTCTTTGCCGTCAAGGCTGTAGGAGACAAGATCCCCGTTGCCGAAAAAGAAAACCACCCGTTCGCCATCGGTCACGGCCGACGGACTCGCATAATTTGATTTCGAATCAAGCAGGTAATCGGTGCCGTCCCCTCCGCCCGGACGGTAACCGCTCCCCGCTTCCCTTTTCCACAAAAGATCTCCGGTAGTCCTGTCAAAGCACATCGCAAGCAAGCTTCCCCTTCCCTTATTCTTGGTTTCCTTGATCTCCAAAATTGAACTCACGAATACGTAGTTGTTGAAAATGATTGGAGTGGCAGCGGAAGAACCAGGCAATGAAGCTTTCCATTTACAGCCCTTGTCCTCGTCGAATTTGACAGGAAGATTCCGCTCACTCGAACCATCCGGCGATGAACCATTGTAAAGAGGACCACGCCAATTCATCCAATTCCCAGCATGGGTATCATCGGATTTGGATTGGCCATGGGCATGCCCCCCCCAAATCGACAAAAAGAAAAACAAGAGAGTGAGAAAACGAAGGTTGGAATAAGGATGAATCATGCCAAAAACATATGGGCTCAAGCATACCGCTTCGAGCATAAAATCCCTGGCGAATCTAAATCTTCACTTGATTATGATCGGTGACGATCAGCTAAAAAGGAAAACAAGAAGAACTTCGACAAAGACTCAGACTATGTCTTCGGTTTCGCCAATCCGTCTGGCCGTTGGATTGGGTGGATCGTCCTTCAAGTCATCCTCCAACCAATTGATTACCTTCTCCATGCTTTCCGGTGACAAATCTCCTTCTTGGGAGTTGTCCAAACCAAATTCTTCAATGAAGTCGCGATCGATCTCTTCGTCCAAAGCCTTCTGATCCTGACTTCTGTTCTTTTTCCAAATAAAATAAGCGAGCAGGAAGGAAGCAAGGAACAGTACGAGAGCAAGGACGACGTCCATATCACGAAAGAAAGCTTTTTAATTGGGAAGAAAAAGAAAAGTTCATCAAGCCAATTCAGTTTAGAAACTTCCTTTGCGTTTTAAAGAGCCATGCCGCAGCAACTGAATGCAAGCACTCTCCCCGATTTTCCTTCAAGGATCCTGCGAGGAATCGACTAGAATAACACCCACCTCCCGAGCAAGAAAATCAGACAACTGCGAAAGCGCC
>JAYOII010000521.1:0-1944 GCA_038118685.1 Opitutia bacterium | reverse complement strand
ATCGCCCGGAGGACTTCCAGCAAATGATAATGGGGCGGATCCACTTGATCGGTGAGGGCTTGTCGAGTGAGGTCTTCGAGCCGCATGCTTGCAGGACGGTCCGTCAAGTTCATGCTTAGGTCCAGAACGAGAAAGGAACCCCTCTCGACCTTGACTTCTTTTTGCACAAGCAGAGACGACAGAAACACGCTTAGCAGAACGATCGAAAACAAAGCGAAAACAAAAGTCGAAACAGTAGTGACCGCCAGTCGCTTCAAGACATCTACAAAAAAAGCCTTCATGTTTGGTTGGAAAAAAATATCTTTTGAAACAGGATTGAAGAAAAACTTTGCCTCGGTTCAAAAAGAAGGCAGTTTAGCGTGTTTATGGAAGACAAGGACCTTACAGTCGAGCGAAAAGCCCTGAGCATCAACTTGGATTCGTCCAAATACGGCACTTTTGCGGAGATCGGGGCCGGTCAAGAGGTGGCCCGACATTTCTTTCAGGCAGGAGGCGCAGCGGGAACCGTGGCCAAATCAATTTCGGCTTACGACATGAAGTTCAGCGATGAGATCTACGGAGAAGCAGGTCGATACGTTTCGCGCAAAAGACTGGTTCAAATGATGTCTCACGAGTATGAACTGCTCGAGCAAAGACTTTCGGAAAACCGGGGAAAAGATACTTTCTTCTTCGCATTCGCGAACACCGTATCCGCTCTCAATTACCAAAAGAACAACGAATGTCACGGTTGGATGGGCATTCGTTTCCAGTTACGACCCGGGTCGGATTACCATGATATCATAATGCATGTTCGCATGCTTGACCTGGATAACCGTCTGCAACAGGAAGCAATTGGAATGCTGGGAGTCAACCTCGCATATGGGGCTTTTCATTTCCACAAATCTCCGGACGCCTTCATTTCAAGCCTGACGGATAGCATTGGGGATGGTCGCGTCGAGGTTGACATGATCGAATTCAACGGTCCTGAATTCGAGTCTGTCGACAACCGCATCCTTTGCCTGAAACTTGCTGAATCAGGCCTCACGCAGGCCGTTATGTTCGACAACACCGGTTATATCGTGCAGTCGGCTGACAAACTCTACAAGAAGGCATGTCTGATCGAAAGAGGAAGTTTTCGGCCTCTCACAAAAGTCAATATCGACATGCTTGAAAAAGCGAAGGATCAATTCTCTTCGCGGGAAGACGTCGACAAGGACAACATTGAAACTTTCATGGAATTGACCCTTGGCAACCTTCTGGCAAGCGGGGACATAGACCACGAAGATTTCCTCGCCAGAATCGAAGTGATCAATTCCTGCGGCTACGGTGTGCTCGTGTCTAATTATTTCGAATATTACAAGTTGTCTGCCTATTTGCGCAGATACGTCACCAAGCCAATTGGTTTGGTAATGGGCCTGAACAACTTGGCCGACGTATTCAAAGAGGAATACTACTCTTCGATGGAAGGAGGGATACTCGAGGCGTTTGGCATCTTGTTCAAGGACAACGTCAAAATCTATGCCTACCCGATCGAACAGGAAAATTTCGAAAGATATCGAAAACAAATTGGAATCGGTGATAACGTCGAAGTGAAGAACGGCGATGACGGGTTGGTCACGATCGAAAACTTGCTGGTTGCGAAAAACCTTAGGAATTTATACGTACACGTCAGGGAAAATGGGTTTCTTGAAACCATCCGGAATTGCGACAGGCAGAACATGAAACTGTTCTCCCGAGATGCATTCGAACAAGTACGAAAACGCAAACCGGGTTGGAAAGAGTGCCTTCCCGAGTGCGTGGCCGAAATGATCGAAAAGAAAGATCTGTGGAAATCTTGAATCAGGTTCCATTCCGGGCTTCCTGACAGTTGGACTGAACTCCAAAACGAAAACACTTCCCGGGCTTTCACCATGTATCTCTCTAATTTTCAAAGAACCTTGAAATTAGTGGGGCACTTGTTTGCCC
>JAYOII010000520.1:0-1948 GCA_038118685.1 Opitutia bacterium | reverse complement strand
ATTGCTCATTGAGAAAGCGAATAAAACGCTTGGTTAGCACCTGATTCAATTTACGCAGCAATTCACTGTCCTGCATAGTCTCACGGGAAACATTGAGTGGCAGGTCCGAACTATCGACTACCCCGCGGAGAAAGCGCAACCATTCCGGGAAGAGACTTTTGGGTTCCGCATCAATGAGGACTTTACGGCAATGCAAGGCAACTTTGTTCTCGTTGCGCATCATGCCCATTTTTTCCATATTTCTCTTGGGAACGAAAAGGAGGGCATTGATCTCCAGGGGAGCATCCGCACTAAAGTGCATCCGCATCAACGGACCTTCGTAATCGTTGCCCTGGAATTTATAAAATTCCTCATATTCTTCATCGGTCACTTCACTCTTCGAACGTAACCAAATGGCTTCAATGGTGTTTACCTTCTCACCATTAACTGAAACGGGAAACTGGACGAATGCGGAGTATTTTTTGACGATATCCTTGATCCGGTCCTCTTTGGCATAGTCGGTAAAGTCTTCTTTTAGTTTGATGACAATTTTGGTTCCCCGACGCTGTCCATCCACTTCTTCAATTTCGTAGGATCCGCTACCGTCACTCTCCCAGCAATACCCTTTACCTTCCTTTTGCCAGCTGCGGGTGTACACCTGTACTTTATCCGCAACCATAAACACACTGTAAAAACCAACCCCAAATTTTCCGATCAGGGCATCGTTTTTCTCGCCGTCGGATTTAAGGGCTTCAATGAATTCTTTGGATCCGGAATGCGCAATCGTGCCAAGGTTCTTAATTAACTCCTCCTCCGTCATTCCGATTCCGAAATCCTGGATGATGAGCTGATTGGCTGAATCATCCGTATTTATATTGATCTCAAGCTCCAGGTTATCATCAACTATTTCCTTTTCGGTAAGCTGCGTGCGACGCAATTTTTCAAGGGCGTCAGAGGCGTTAGAGATTAATTCCCGGACAAAGATTTCCTTATCCTTGTAGAGGGAATTAACTACAATATCGAGAACCTGCTTGGTCTCGGCTTGGAATTCGTGTTTTTGGGACTGGCTCATTTTGAAAAAAGGGTGGATGGTAATGAAGGATCCAATCTCTTCAAGTTAGAAGTAACAGAATCGTTCTGTTGACGGTAAAATATCTTTAGGAAGAAAACTTTTTTCTAAAGTGCTCGTAAGCCTCATTAATCTCCTTGGCTTTTTCTTCGGCCACTTCCTGAATTTCCGGTCCCATGGCTGAAACTTTGTCTGGATGGTACTGGGCAATTTTTTTACGGTAGGTCGATTTGATTGAATCAAAATCTCTGGGAGAATCTTTGGGTATTTTCAAAACTTTGAAAAAATGGTCGTCCTTGTCGTTGAAATCTTCTTCGATTTCAGGCTCTTCATCTTCTGTATTTTCTTCTTGTGCCTCTTGACCCTCTTTGAAGGCACTCTCTTTTTGTGCACTTTGTTGATCATTCTCACCCTCAGGTTTAAAAGTTTCGTCTTCTTTTGCGTCGGTGGA
Organism: Opitutia bacterium; assembly: GCA_038118685.1. Classification (GTDB taxonomy): domain Bacteria; phylum Verrucomicrobiota; class Verrucomicrobiia; order Opitutales; family Seribacteraceae; genus Seribacter. The sequence goes on along the minus strand of JAYOII010000520.1, from coordinate 449 downwards.
AGACGGCGAATCCTCGCTTTCGCTGAATTTACTTTTAGCCTTTTCTTCTAATGGGATAAAAAAATGATCAAAACTCCAGAGCATCCACCAACCCCCGCAAAAAAGTAAAGCCCAGGAGACTTGATTTAAACTTTCAGCAAGAGCATTAGGAGAATTTCCGGTAACCGTACGGAAAAAAGTGGAGGTTGAGTAAATCTCATAAAGTCCTTGGCTGCAGAACTCGGCCAATAAAAATGCTAAACCAAGACCCAGCAGGCCGCCGAAAAGAGTCCGGGTGCTTAGTTGTAAAATCTTCATGATCCGATGGGAGGGAGTTTGCCTGTGCAGGTCTGATATAGAAATAGAATGATTCCCCCGATAACCATAACAATATATTTCCTTGTGCGACTCACATCCTCTTTCAATGATTTGAAAAGCCTTTGAGCAAGTTAAAATGGGCGGTGCTTGAG
>JAYOII010000519.1:0-1955 GCA_038118685.1 Opitutia bacterium | reverse complement strand
CCGACCGGTTACCTGCTTCGGGATCCGGGCATGCCTCTCGACAACTTGTCCAACACCCTCAACGTCTTTCTCGGAGCCAACGTGGCTTGCGCCCAATGTCACGATCATCCTTTGGCGGATTGGACGCAGCGTGAGTTTTACGAATTGGCCGCTTTTTTCGGTGCCACGGACGTCAGTGACCGGGATCCGAGAAAGGTCGGCAACCGTCTCAAGAACGCGGATATTTCCAAACAGGACGTCATTAAGGCGGTTGCTCCGAATATGGCCCGTGTTCATACCAAATCGACGCAAAGCCTCAAGTTTCCGGACGATTATGCCTACGACGACGTCAAACCCGGTTCGCCGGTGGAGCCTTTGCTCTTTGTTTGGGAGTCGGGAGATGAAAAAGGACCGGCTTACCAAGTCGACCATAAGAATGCCAAAACCCTTCGCGCCAGTTTCGCCAAATGGTTGACTCATGAGAAAAACCCACGCTTCCCCGTCGCCATTGCCAATCGACTTTGGCAACGAGCCTTCGGCCTTGGCGTCAAGGAACCCTTGGATGACTTGGATGACCTTTCCAAATCAGCGAATCCGGCCCTTCTTGCCCTTCTTGGTCAAATCATGATCAAATCGGATTTCGACCTTCGTGAATTCCAACGCGTTCTTTTCAATACGAAGGCCTATCAAGCCAGATCCAGCGTGAACCCCCCCATTGGAGAACTGGACGATTACCTTTTCCCCGGACCTCTTTTGCGGCGGATGACTGCAGAGCAGGCATGGGATTCGATCTTGGCTCTCGTATTGGGAGAGAAGTTGGACTTGTACAAAATCGACCGTTCGCACCGTGTGACGCGCTATGATTTTCCTTACGACGAAATGTCGCCGGAGAACGTCAGCAAAGTCGTGTTGTCCATGAAGAAGAGCGGACATCTTGACAAAGACGTGGGAAACCGCCTCAACGCAAAGGACTACGTCGGCGGAAAGCGCCCTCCTCAGATCGAGGGGGAATTTCTGCTTCGGGCTTCCGAGATGAACCAACCTGCCCGGGACGACCATTTCTTGCGTATGTTCGGTCAGTCTTCTCGCGAAATCGTCAATGACTCAAGTCGGGAGGGTAGCATTCCGCAAACCCTCATGCTTATGAACGGAGAGGTTCAGTTCATGCTTTCCGACCGACAGTCCAGGCTTACCAAGAAACTCAGAGAGAGCGGCGGGTTCGAGCCCGCCGTTCAGTTTCTTTTTCTCAGTTTCTTCGGGCGTCCTCCATCGCCTGACGAACAAGCCGCCATCAAAGACGCTCTTGAGCAGGGAATGAAGAAAGATGATCTGACTTGGGCTCTCTTTAATTCAACCGAATTTCTCTTCGTACAGTAACCGACGCACCCCCTTTAAGATTATGACGGATTTCCATCTCGAAAGAAGAGCTTTCATCGAAAAGTGCGCCTATGGCGCCTTCGGTTTGACCGTTTTGCCTGACTTGAAAGGCAATCAGTCGACAAAAAGCGCAAACGGATTCGGCAAAGCCAAGCGAATCATTTTCCTGCAGGTCAAAGGAGGTATGAGCCATATCGATACCTTTGACCCCAAGACCGGTTCGAGTAAAGGACCGGGGAAAGCAATCCGCACCAAATCGGATTATCAAGTCACCCAGTATTTGCCCGAAACCGCCAAGGTGGCGGACAAGATTTGCGTAATTCGCAGCATGACGGCGAAAGTCGGTGTCCATGGCCCGGCCCAGTACTTCATGCGAACCGCCTTCACCCAACGCAATACCATCAAGCACCCCAACCTCGGGGCGTGGGCCCAGCACTATCTCGGATCAAGTCATGATACCCTTCCCTCATCGGCTTGCATCAACTCCTCCCCGAAGCATGGAAACGGCTTTTTCTCAACTGCCTTCAGTCCCATTCCCATTCTCAACCCGGACAAGGGCCTCAAAAACATCAGGACCCGAGGAGGCAGTGAAGCACTTG
>JAYOII010000518.1:0-1962 GCA_038118685.1 Opitutia bacterium | reverse complement strand
TCAATTCAATCAGTCAGCCTTTTTGCCAAGACTGCAACCGGGCCCGCATTTCGGCGACCGGTGAACTGCACACCTGCCTTTTCTCCGAATCCGGGCATCCCCTCAAGCGGTGGCTGCGCGAAGACAAACTGGACAAGCGCTCCCTTGCGGAGAGGATCGGCAAGGTGTGGAAAGGAAGATCGGACCGCTACTCCGAAGTTCGGACTCCCCTTGCCTCGGCGCCCTCCTCCAGGACAGAGATGTGGCAAATCGGGGGTTAACCCTCAGGGATTGCGGGGCGTCCGATCCTCGTCCCCGGACAGTTCCTTGACTTGACTGAGCAAGGCGTCTCTGAAGGCGGGGCCAAGGCCTTCCCTCCGGGCGATCTCGACGTGATCACCTTGCTCGAGAGCCTTCAGGGCAATGTTGTGAAATGGATCGACTGAATCGATGAAATAGGTTTGCTCACCGAAAGAAAGAGTGATCCCCGAATCAGTCCGAAAAATCGCCAGGCGGTTGTGCGTATTGTCTTTCAATGCAAAGACAGTTAGTGGGAACCTCCATGCAGATCAACGACCAACATACTCGTTGCAAAACCAAAGGTCGGACTTAGTCTTCCACCCCTCATGCTTTTGTTCCCGTACAAAGACGACAACCCGACCCGTACGTTTCCCTTTCTGAACTGGTTTTTCATCGGCCTGAACCTTTGGGTGTTCTTTGCTTGGCAACTTCCCTTGAATCCTCAGGAGACCCAAACCTACTTCTCCGCCTTCGGCTTCGTTCCCGAGTCTTTCTTCGGTCAGCTTGCCGCTGCTCCCAACCTCAGGGGTCTGGCCTGGGAATGGTGTACGGTGTATACTTCCATGTTCAGTCACGGCGACGTCTTTCACCTTTTGGGAAACATGCTTTTCCTCTACCTTTTCGGAGACAACATGGAGGATGCGATGGGGAAAGCAAGGTATGGAATTTTTTACCTTTCCTGCGGACTGCTTGCCGCTTTGGCTCAGGGCTTGGCAAACCCCGAATCGCCGATCCCGATGGTGGGGGCTTCGGGCGCGATTTCAGGAGTCATGGCTGGCTATCTTCTCATCTATCCACGGGCAAACGTCCGTTTCTTCTACTGGTTTTTCATTTTCATCGGCTCGGTTTACTTGCCCGCTTACTTGCTCTTGGGCTTTTGGCTTGTCGAGCAAGCGATCGCCTTGCCCGAATCGATGCAGCAAGCAGGCGGGGTAGCCATCGCAGCCCACCTGGGGGGATTCGGGGCGGGCTTGGTGCTTACGCCTTTTTTCAAGAGGCCCGGGGTACGGATGTTCCAAAGCGGATATTCTCGTCCTTTTTCTCGCAATATTCAAAAGATGCGTTAGTTTGACTCTTACTTGCGAAGCCCTCTTTTTCGGATCCAAAAAGATGGGGCAGATCATTTCAAACTACCATCAAACCGACGACCTTAGTTTTCTTTTCCATGGAAAAAGCCTATCAGCCCTCCGAAGTCGAAGACCGCCTCTATGAGAAGTGGTTGAAAACCGGTTGCTTCACCGGAAAAGAAGACAAGCAAAAGCCACCCTACTCAATCGTGATCCCTCCTCCGAACGTGACCGGCGTTCTGACCATGGGTCACGTTTTGAACAACACCATTCAGGACATCCTCGTAAGACGAGCCCGACAATTGGGGCATTCCGTCGTTTGGATTCCCGGAACCGACCATGCCGGAATTGCCACACAGACCAAAGTTGAGCAAGCGCTTCGCGAAGAAGGCAGGTCGAGGGAAGAATTGGGACGTGACAACTTTCTCGAGCATGCGGCTCTTTGGAGAGACAAGCATGGTGGCATCATCCTTCGCCAGTTGCGCAAACTGGGATGTTCCTGTGATTGGGACAGAAACGTTCACACCTTGGACGACGACTATTCCAAGGCCGTCATTCAAGCCTTTGTCAAACTCTTCAAGAAAGGATACGTCTACCGGGGCCAACGGATGGTCAA
>JAYOII010000517.1:1759-1994 GCA_038118685.1 Opitutia bacterium | reverse complement strand
TCGTGCCTCGGTGGATCGATACGCATGACTTGTCGGAGCAAGTGGAGTATCGTTCCTTCTCACCCGAGCAGGCCGAAGTGGATGAACGAATTCTCGGCGATGCAGACGAAAACGCCGGGTCGGAAGTTCTCGAGTCGGCCCAGTGGAACACCAATCGCGCGATGCCGATGGGTTCGATCGTCTCTTCTTTCAGTGGTTTGGTCGAGCAGGTTGATTTCGACGGTCGGGACTTGGA
>JAYOII010000517.1:0-1749 GCA_038118685.1 Opitutia bacterium | reverse complement strand
TGCCGAGCCTGAATCCGAGGAACGGCTCGAAAAGTCATCGGTCGGTGAAAGCCTTCCTGCCATCTTCGAATTCGATGCCGGGGCTCATGCGGGTACTTTCATGCATGACGTTTTCGAGCACTTGGAGTTCACTGATCCCACTTCTTGGGATGAGTTCATCGAGAAGAAATTAAGTGACCATAATTATGAGCCCAAGGACTGGAACGGAACGATTAGGGGAATGGTCGAGCAGGTCATGGGGACGGAACTTGAACCGGGTTTGGTTTTGCAGTCTTTGGAGAGAAAAGACCGGATGGAGGAAATGGAATTTTACTTCCCCGTGCAACCCGGATTCCTGCCGGAACTTGCCTCCACCTTACCGGAGTGTTGCTTGCTCAGGCGCTACCTTGAGGGAGTCGGCAAGAGCGAAAAACACAGGATCTCTTCCGACGGATACCTCAAGGGCCTGGTCGATTTGATCTTTCGGGCCGATGGGAAACACTATGTTCTGGACTGGAAGTCGAACAAACTGAACGGGCGTCCGGATGGGTTCGGTTCGGCCCAAATCGAGCGCGAGATGCTCGATCATCATTACGTCTTGCAGTATCATCTTTACGTGGTGGCCACCCACCGTTTCCTGCAAAGCCGATTGCCGGATTATTCTTACGAAGAACATTTCGGCGGCGTTTACTACCTTTTTATCCGCGGCATGCAAATTGGTTCGCAAAGCGGAATCTTCCGAGATCGTCCCGACTTTTCCGTCATCGAGGCCCTCGATCAATTTCTTGGCCAAGCAAAATGAAGAAGAAGGAACAGGAAGAACAAAATTGGGAACTGCGCGAACTAGGCCGGGCGATTGCTTCCTTTTTCGAACGAAGGGAATCTTCCGAAGGCGCCAAGATCTTGGGCGAGTTGACCGGCAAGCTTGCTCAAAAGGCAGGGGAGGGAGCTAGTCACCTCTCCCCCGGGGAGGTTTCGGCGATCAACCCGGATGCCCGCTCCTTTGGCCCAATCGGCAATGAAGAAGCGGGACTTCCGCTCGTCTTGAGCAAGGACGGCCATCTTTACTTCAGACGGCATTTCGAGTACGAGAGGCAGATTGCCCGTGCCCTTGCCTTGCGGCTCGCCCGTCCATCGGCCGATCCCGATCCGGCCGCCCTTGATTTCTTTCGCCAAGCCCTTGCTCCTCAGGTCGACGAACATCAGGCCTTGGCCGTGGGAACCGCCATGCGAAAAGACCTCCTTCTTCTTACGGGTGGTCCGGGTACGGGCAAGACCCGCACCATCGTGATCATGCTCGCCGCTTTGCTCCAGGCCAAACCGAAGTTGCGTGTCGCATTGGCCGCTCCGACGGGCAAGGCTGCTTTCCGAATGCGAGAGTCGGTCCTTCAAACCATGGATGCCCTCGATTTACCGGATGCCATCCGCACTGCTTTGGTTGATTGCGCCGAAGCCACCACTTTGCACCGTCTTCTTGGTTGGCAGCCCGGATCGGTTGATTTCAAAAGGAACGCCAAGAACACTTTGCTTCAGGACCTGGTGATTTTGGACGAAGCCTCCATGGTCGACCTTCCGATGATGGCGAAATTCTGCGCGGCTCTTCGGGATGAAGCCAAGCTCGTCTTGGTGGGGGACTCGGACCAGTTGGCTCCCGTGCAGGGTGGGCCGGTTTTCAACGGCCTGGTACGCGCCTACGAACCCAATCGTTTTTCCAAGCCCGACTTGGCCGGTTTGGCAAGCTATTCTTCCTTGGGAGAGGAAGCGGGCCCC
>JAYOII010000516.1:0-1998 GCA_038118685.1 Opitutia bacterium | reverse complement strand
CCGCAGTTGTCAATTACTATGGCCCGAGCGCACTTCTCCAAATGGACGATTACCCGAGCGCAATCGTTCACAACGCGCCCGACTCTCCGGAAAGCCAATTGATCGGGAGCGCCATCCAAAAATCAAAGACGAAAACCCTCCAAGCATCCCCGCTCCATCACGTGACTTCAGACGATGCCCCCCATATTCATTTCCACGGCACGGACGACCCCTTGGTGCCTTTTAATCAGTCGGTCATTTATCACGAGGCATTGAAAAAGGCGGGGGTTCAAAGCGCTCTCATAACCTCAAAAGGAGGAGGGCACAACATGCCGAGAACCTTTACGCTCCGATTCGTCCTCCCTTTTCTCGACCACGCCTTTTATGGCAAGGGCAAGCCCATTGCCGACATGACGACCTTGCCAAACTAGAAGATATACCCGAGCGCAAGCTCCAGCATATGAAGGTCACGGTCGCCGAACTGCTCCATCTTCCCCATCTTCAGCCAACGGTATCGCAGACTGAGCAGCATATGATCGGATGGATATAGGTTGACCCCGGAAAACAATTGGTAGGCAAAAAGACCCTGTTCTTCGTCAAAGCCTTCGCCCAGGAGCTTGAATTCGTATTCCTGATTGAAAGGGCCGCCACCGGCTCCGAAAAAGACGGAGGCCGATGAACCCAAATCGAAATTCGCCCCCAAGTTAAACATGACCCCGAATCCCTCCGCTTCTCCGGAAAAATCAAGATCCAGGCCGGACAAGGATTTGAAATCATTTCTGAAATAGGAAAAATCACCCTCCAAGAAAAAGTTCCTCCATTTATGACCCATTCGCCAACCGGACGAAAAACCGAATTTCTGCTCAACTGCGACTTCTCGGAGAACGGGGGAATCCCAAACCACGTCACTTGAGCCCTGCAAGGCAATGAACGGAAGTACGTAAAAACCTTTCCGCGAGGGTGTAGGCGGTGCCGTCATGGCACTCGCTTGGAGATCAGGATCGGGGGGCAATACGGGAGCGGAAGGTGACTGCAATTGATTCGCCTTTTCGAAAATGAGTTCGGGCGAGGGCTGGGATGACCGGTCGATTTGACCGGAAAAACCTTTGGACCCGACGCTATGAAAGGTTCTAGTCGGAAGTCCGGCGGGCTGCCCCTCTCTTACCTGAGGGGCATCACCGCCCAAGTTGGCCGTGGAGAGTTTGATTTGGAAGGCGGCAAGACGAGCGGAGAGTTCTTCAATCGATTTTTTGCGCTCCGCTGCAGCCCGCAAAAGATCTGCCTTTTGATTGTTTACGTGGGGTTGAGAATACCCCGAGGAAACAAAAAAGAGCAAAAACAAGAGAAAAAAAGTCTTTGTGCTTAGCATTGCCATGAACTTACCGATCACGACCCCGAAGATCAATACCTGCCTTGGATGACTTCCCGTCAATGAGAATTTCAGCCATGGCGCTTTCCCTTTCGGCGGGAGTGAGATGATCAAGAGACTCAAGAAGTTCTCTCAACGCTTCTATGGCCTGAGCAGTCGGAACAGCTGAAGAAAAGTCAGGCATGAAACTTCCGATCAAATTGACGTCCCCTACGGCTTCGAACTCCATGACCGGATTCCTTCCACTCAGGTCTCCGGCCCAACCATCGAACAAATATCCGGTCTTGGAAATAGCCTCGACCCTCACCGTATCCCATCTGTAAAAATCCCCGGAACCGAAAACCATACCGCCGACCGAAGGGCTCATCGAAACCAAAATCCGGTACTTTCGGCCTAACTCGAACCATTGCGCGTGGGAGTAATCAAAAAGCTTCGCAGGCCAACTCGTACGGTCAAGAAAGATCCAATGGGATCTTTTGAAGACATACATGTGTGGAAAGACGTATTTGTTCGTCCATACCCACCCCAACCTCTCATGATAGAGCCACGTATCGACGCCGGATCTTTGGTAAACGTACAGCCATCCGAGCTTTTCGTGAAAAACCCAAGGGTAAAAAGAGCCGAAATAAGTTCCGAACCAATCGGCTTTT
>JAYOII010000515.1:0-2005 GCA_038118685.1 Opitutia bacterium | reverse complement strand
GTGTCCGAGGCAAGCGTGGATATCGTTTGGGACCCTCCTTGGAACCCCAAGATGATTTCCGAAGAAGGAAAAAAAATTCTTGGGTTGGAGTAGGGCGGAGCGGTTCAGCCCTTGATGTCGTAGCAGAAGATCAGTTCCTGATCTCTTAAGTACATTTTCCCATTTGAAATGACCGGATGGGTCCAAACTTTCCCTTTGGGGTTTCTCTGCTTTGTTTGAGGCGAAATCGTAAACTCTCCTTTCGGAGTCCATCCTCTCGGCGTCGCTTCAATCAGGATCACCCGGCCGTCTCCTTCGCCCAAACAATAGAATTTGCCATCTGCATAAGCAATGGCTCCTTTTCCAAGAGCCTTCTTTTCATTCCATACCAATTCGCCGCTTTTGAAATTTTGGCAAACCCATCCATAACCGTCCGAATAGCCGTATAGAAAATCCCCCTTTTTAATTACCCCTCCATGATGGTTTTTCATGACTTTATTTTCGTAAATGTCTTTTGGGGTAAAGCCTCCCAGTTCAACCAACTTGCAGCCCACGCCATATCCTGAACTTATGTAAACATGGTTGTCGGCATAAATCGGGGTGGGGATAACCGCTACCTTCCCGGGCCACTCAGATTTCCATAGCAGTTTCCCTGACTTTGCTTCAATACCAACAAGGTTCTTCATGACAAGCTGAACGTATTGCCGTTTTCCTTGGTTCTCGATTACGATGGGAGATGAGTACTGAGCAGCATCGGTAAATTCTTTGCTTCTCCACAAAACCTTGCCGGTCTTCGAGTCGAGAGCGGCAAGTGCGCCGTTTTTACCGCCAGGAGTGCAGATGACGCGGCCCTGATCGACAAGAACTGACTCGGTGTAACCCCAACCGGGAACTTTTCCTCCAAGTTCCTGGACCAAGTGAACGCTCCATTTTTTTTTGCCACTTTTGGCATCCGCGCAGATCAGGCTGCCTCGGCCCCCCAAAGCATAAACGAGACCATCCGAGACCGTTGGAGTCATTCTAGGCCCATCACCCCAATTGTTAGTCAAAAGTTCACCGGTGTTCAGTTCCCAGATTTTCTTACCGTTGGATGCATTGAAGGCTAGGAGTTTTTCTTCATCCCCAAACGCACCCAAGGTGAACAAATGGTCGTCCGATACGGAGAAGCCCGAGTAGCCTAAGCCGCCTAATTTACTCATCCAAACTTTTTTCGGACCATCTTTAGGCCAGGACTGAAGCAAGCCGGTCTCTTTGGATAAGTCGCTTCGGTCAGCCCCTCTCCATCCTGGCCAATCGGAGGCTTCCGTTAGATGAACGAAAGAAAAAACAACAGAGAATAAAAATAGGTTGGACTTCATAAGCTCATACCCTTTTGCGAAACAAGAAAAGAGCAAGAACAAAGAAGCGCATCCGCATAAACCAAAAAAAAGAAAGGGCCGCAAGCGACCCTTCCTTTGAGAAGTGAAATAAACTAAGTTTTACTTGGCTTTGATCTTGCCGACTTTCTTCCATCGTCCCGACTTGCCGGAATCCAAAACCGCTTCACAAATGTACTGAGTTTCCAAAGCATCGCGGAAGTCCGGGCGAAGAGGCCGTTTCTTTCTCGAACCATACCCTTCGACGAAATCCGCAAACTGGTTGATAAAACTATGTTCGTAACCGATGTTCAGTCCGGGAACCCACCATTTGTCCATGTAGGGGTGTTCGCCGCCGTTGTCGGAAACGTGAATGGATCTCCACCCGCGGGTTTTGGGGTCTTCCTTGTCGTACTCGTAGTATTCGAGGCGGTGCAGATCGTGCAAATCCCAAGCAAGCGAACCGTCCGCGCCATTGATCTCAAGAGTGTACAATGCTTTGTGACCACGGGCATATCGGGTGGACTCGAAAATCGCCAGGGATCCGTTGGCGAACTTAGCCAAAAAGGCACAGGCATCGTCTATGGTTACTTTCTGCTTCTTTCCGGTTTTAGTGTGCATGCGCTCCTTGACAAAAGTTTCGGTCATGGCGCTGACTTCCACGATTGGAC
>JAYOII010000514.1:0-2007 GCA_038118685.1 Opitutia bacterium | reverse complement strand
CCCTCATTGGGCGCGATGAATGGGAAACTGGCCGAACGCACGCCCTTCCCTCCATTCTCATCATGAAAGTAAGACGAGCCCACGAAAGGCCGGAGGGACGAGCTTTCGACCCAATCACCTTCAAACTTGACTTGATTGCCGTCGATGACAATTCCCGTCAAAGTCTTGGGGTCGATCCCATGGCCACGGGCGATGCGATCACTTTGCTCAAGTTGCAAAATTTGCCCGTCTTCTCGCAAGCGGGAGGAAAGCTTTTCATAAGAAACGTCCTGCACGGCCACCTCGTCTTCGATGGAAAACACTGCGGCAGTGGCGGCCGACTGCCCGAGGATCATAAACACGGGTTCCATGCGGATCGACCCAAAAGCTATGTGGGAGGAGGAGACGCAAACAGGAACCAAAAGGTTGTGGCATTCATCCGACTTGGGAACGATGGAACCATATGAAATCTGATAAGGCCCCCCGGGGTTGACTTGAACGTCGCCCTCGTTCAGGACGAAGGCCTTGCCGCTCTCATCCTTGGCGACGTAACGCTGGACGTTGTGCGAATCCATGTTGTAGGAACCCATTCCAATGGACGCAGGAGTTTCCTTGATCTTGCGCAAGTGCAACTCGGTCATCACGAAAGCACTGACCATTCGACGAGCCTCGCGAACGTAGATCTGGTGCGGCCAATGGTCATTGTCTTTGAATTCGTCCAATGCCAAGCCCCATGAACTCATCTTTTTGCGAACGTCTTCGGGAACCCGGGGGTCATTGCAAAGAAAATAGAAATAGCCTTTTTGATACTCTTCGTGCTCCCGTATGATCTTCTTGCGTTCTTCGTAACTGGCTTCGGGATACCGATAATTCATGCCGATGTTGTCGGTACTGAAAGGACCATTGTTGTTGGTATCGGTTTTGGCATTTGGAATCGGATCGAATTTGCCGAATACATGACGCGCCCCCATTTGCAAAGTTCGCAAGAGAAGCTCGTATTGGGCGGGGTCATAGCCATTCGGCTTGGGGAAAGGCAATCGATTTCCTGGTACTTGCGTAAGACACAACCGAAAATTGTAGGCCTGCATTTTCGCATCGCCCGAACCCTCTTCACCAGGCGGATCCTGGCTGATCCTGGCCAACAAACCGCTGCTCTCATCTCCGGCCACTACGAAGGGATCCACCTTTCCTTTGAACTGATGAGAACGGGCATTCCTTGTTTGCACGCCACTCAGAGTCTCTCCGTACTTTGCATTCGATTCCCTTCCCACGAAATAGGAAACCCCCGCGGATGCCATCAAATCTCCCTCGTAGGTACAGTCCAAAAACATTTCCCCTTCGAATCGGTCTCCGGACAGGGTGGTGATGGACTTGATCCGTTCCTTTTCCATCTCAACTCCATTTTCCCTGTCCAACCACTGGTCCCTGAACACCTCGAGCTGGTTTTCCTTGACCCAAGATTCGAAAATTTGCTCCGCGACATGAGGTTCGAAAATCCACATCGTACGGCGATCACCATCGATCGCAGGGGTGCCTTGGCCTCGATTTCCGTACTTTTCCATGTCCTGCCACTTCCAGACTTCCACGCTTTGGTAGTGGCGCCAAACACGGTGGTAGAAGTCACGGGCAATTCCACCTATGGCTTCCTTTCTCCCACTATCCGTCCACCCCAAACCGCTGCTGGAAAGACCTCCAAGGTGCGTATCGGGAGAGACGACCACCACGGACTTCCCCATTTTCTTAACTTGGACGGCGGCGCTGATCGCAGCCGAAGTTCCACCGTAAATCACGATGTCCCGCTTGTAAGTTTCCCCTCGCAAGAACCCTGTCGTCAAACCTAGGCAAAGCCACAAAACGGCGACTCCGAAAAATCTGTTTTTCACACAACCCAGCACTCCTCTTTTCCTAACTGACAAGCGACTGAACTCAAGGCTTATTTTAAGAATTCCAATCTAACCCACGATAAGACTCGAAGTCGTTTTTATTTATCGCTAAAAATCAGCTTTTTCATGAGCGCAAGAACTATGT
>JAYOII010000513.1:0-2013 GCA_038118685.1 Opitutia bacterium | reverse complement strand
AATACCCCCGAGGGCGGAGCCCCAGAAAAAGATCGATACGATGACCACGACGGGATGAAGCCCCGTTTGTTGCCCCATGATCTTGGGGGTCAGGTAGTAACTCTCGATCAACTGGACGACCACGAAGGAAGCTCCGCAACCGAGCAACACCGTCCATTCCCCGGTTTCGGAAATTCCGCCGGGTTGGAGGTAGGCAACGAGGAGGGCGGTACCGATCCCAACGATGGAACCGAGGTAAGGTACGATGTTGAGCAAGCCGAAGAGCAGACCAAGGGCGATCCCGAACTTCAAACCGCTGAGCGTGAACCCGATCGCATACCCGATGCCCATGAACAGTCCGATCATCAGTTGGCCCCGGAAGAAGGCGACCATGATTCCCACGAACTCGCGAATCAGAAAGACCACGTCCTCCTTCACCGATGGGCTCAGAAAGCCTAGTTCCCCTTGCAAATCGTCAATCAGGTTCCGGTTGGAACTCAGAAAATAGAACAGATAGATGGGGATGACGGCGAGGTAGGTCAACTTGGCGAAGAAACCCAGCAGGCCGGACCAAGCGGACTTGATCACTTCGGCTGATTTTTGAGCGATTTCCTCCCCCTGCTTGCCGATCGATTCCATGGCCCGGTTGCGCATTTCCTCGGATTTGCGAGCAAGATAGTCGACTTGGCTTTCCTTCTCCTCAAAGGAAAGAAAGACCTGCCGATCATCGGGATCGAGGTTTTCCCAAACCTTCCTGAAAGTTTCCCTTTCGTCAGGCGAAAACGAATCGTAGATGGTTTTTTCCTCGGGGGAGAGGCTCAGGTCGAGGGTATTGCCACCCGTGCCAATGAGTTCTTTCCAATATTTTTTGAAGGCGTCCACTTGGGTCGAGATTGCATCCAAGCTTTCAGGCGAGACGTATTCCGATTTTTTGACTTTGTCATGGATTTGTTGGGGCCACTCGGCCGCCGTACCCACGAACTCACGAGTTTGACTGATCACCTTGCCTCCCAACAGAAAGATTGCGGAACCGCAACTGGCAACGACAAGCAAGTAGAGCAGGAGAATGGAGGTAATGCGCCCGAGCCGGAGTCTTTCTTCGAAAAAAGAGACGATGGGGCGCAACAAGATGGCCAACATGCCTGAGACGGCGAGTGACCAAATGACTCCGGAAAAGAGATCGAAAGCAAGGTTGAGGACATAGACGAGCGCGGTGATCAACCCCCCAAGCAAAAGAGCTCCGGCGCAACAAAGGACAAAACCGAGAAACTTGCGCTGCCGTTCCGTCAAAACCGATGGCGTGCTTTCCTTAGCATTCATCTGCCTTTTCCTTTTGTTTGCTTGCCAAGTCTTTCGCGAAAGAGGTATGAATTCAACCCCCTTTGCCCGACAAGCGGCTTGTGAATAAACTTCATCAAAGGGATAGTAACAAACCAAACAAGAGTACGGCAACGCTGAATCACCGATGAAACTTTTCCATTCACTACCTGTCCTACTGGCGGGGCTCTTCTCTCCCTCGTTTTTCTCTCTGGCAACGGACAAGCCCTCCGAGCCAAAACTGAGCGAAACCGTCAATTCGGTCTACCCCGCGATTGTCCGCATTGAAGTCGTGTCCGAAAAGGGTTCGGGGGGCAGGATGATGAAGTCAAGATCGACGGGCAGCGGGGTCATCATATCAAAGAACGGTTTGGTCGTGACCAACCACCATGTCGCCGGGAAGGCGACGCGCTTGACCTGCAGACTGCACGACGGGGAGGAGTTGTCCGCGGACTTGCTCGGAGCCGATCCCATGACCGACTTGGCCGTCATCCGTTTGCGAATCAAGGAAAGAACATCCGGACGCCCTGCCCTTTCGGTGGCGGTCTTCGGCAATTCCGATGAAGTTAAGGTCGGCGATCCCTGTTTTGCAATGGGAAGCCCGGCTGGCCTGTCCCAGTCGGTAACGAGGGGAATCATTGCCAACGTAGCGATGATTTCACCCCATTCGGGTTCCTTCAGGTTGGACGGGGAAAACGTCGGGGAATTGGTTCGTTG
>JAYOII010000512.1:0-2015 GCA_038118685.1 Opitutia bacterium | reverse complement strand
ATTCAGCACAGGAAGTCATCGGGAAAAACCCGCGCATCCTTCAATCCGAAAAGACGGAAAAAAAGGAAACGTCAGCGATCCGCAAAGCCTTGGAAACGCAGGAATCAATAAGAGTTACCCTGCGCAACTACACCAAAGCGGGCAAGGAATACTGGATCGATCTCAGTATCCTTCCTCTTCGGGACAAAAATGGAAAATTGACTCACTTTGCCTCCATCCAAAGAGATATTACACAACAAAAGAACCTCGAGCGAGAGCTACAGGTTCTTTGCCGAACGGACCCCTTGACTACGGCCGCCAACCGCAGGGCATTCGACGAAATCTTATCTCAGGAATTCTCAAGATTCAAAAGAAGTCAGAAAGAATACGCTCTGATCATGATCGACATCGACCACTTTAAGTTGGTGAACGACGAATATGGACACAGCGTTGGAGACCAAGTGCTGATCGAGGTGACTGAAAAATGCAAAGACAACCTCCGTTATCACGATATCGTCGCCAGGTTGGGAGGAGAAGAATTCTGCATTCTTTTACCCTATACCAATGCCATCCAAGCCGAGGGAATTGCCGAAAGGCTAAGAGGAAAAATCGAAAGCATGCAGATCATCTCGGAAGGCTACCGCATAAACGTGACGGTAAGCGTTGGCCTATCTCTTGTTTGCTCGGACGATTTCGATGGCCACGATGCCATGCAGCGGGCCGATCACAAACTCCTTGAGGCGAAAACCAACGGGCGCAATCGAGTCTGCGCCTAAATTATTTCCGGAGATCAGGAAAGATCTTCCGATACGAAATCAAAAATCTTGCCGACCGGACAATTTGCGGATTGCGTTCAAGGAGTGACCCCGGGAATGGGCTTTCAAGTCATCCTGGTTCTAACCTCCCAAAAAACCGAAAACCAAGAACAAGATGGAAAGGAGCAGAAAAACAGTCCCCGAGACAATTCCGACTATGGCGTGCGCAGTACCTTTGACTTCAGGGTTTGACTGAACGTTCTTCAAGCCGAAGATACCTAGAATAATGGCAGGAAGGCAAAGGATTGGAGGACAAAGGATACAGAACACACCCAAGTAATAGGCGAACAAAGCAGGTTTGTTCTTATACGGAATAACCTTGGAAACTCCTCCGTCTCCTTTGGAAGCATGCGAAACCCTCGAACTACTGTCATTGCCGGGGACTTGCGAACGGGAAACCCCAGACCAACTTTGGTTTTGCTCCTCCTCCATCATTTTCAAAAGTTTTTCCTGTCTTTCCTTGTCATTCATAGGCTCACCCAACCATGCCGTCTCTATTCAGTCAAGGGGGAGAACTGGTTTGCGGATGGTTGCCGGCCCCAAAGGAGGACTTGCAAAGAAGATCGGCGAATGAATCGGCAAACGATCTGAACTGCTTCCCCAATCCTTGAACCTCGCCCAAGTAGACGCTTGGATCGGGGGATGACACTCGCAAGCGTATTCGGCTTCGCTTTGTTTGGCACTATTGAGACTTTGGTTTGCGGTTTACTTATGAGTTAGCACCGCGGCGAAAGAGTCCGAAAATACCCTCCCGATACCCCTAACCCTTAAGCCTCAGTAAAGAAAGCGCGTGAACCGCCGCTTACCTTCTGAGCAAAGACTAATTGGAGAATTCGAGGAATTTTTTCCAAGATGCCCAGGCACCTTTCGGGTTCGAACTAATTTCATCACGACCTTTCTTGGTGATGATCTTGCCTTGCGGAGAAAGGACAACCAAAGAAGGAATTCCGCGAATTCCATATTTATTGGCCAAGGCAGTTGCGCCAGTGGAGCGGTGGGGCATCGTATACCACCGCATTTTCGTTTCCTTCATGTACGCCATTTGGGCGGCGGGATTTCGATCCGAGCTAACGAATACAACCTCAAAGTCTTTCTTGTTATCGTCACGGAACTGAACGAGTTTAGGTGTGAAAGAACGATCAGGTGGGCTCCAGTGGGCAGAAAAATAGATTCCAATGATTTTCCCTGCTAACACTTCTTTCGAAACTTCCTTTCCACTCG
>JAYOII010000511.1:0-2019 GCA_038118685.1 Opitutia bacterium | reverse complement strand
CCGCCGTAAAAATGAAGAACGGAGGACGGATCGTCATAGCCGATCCGGGGAAGGATTCGGTCTTCGACTTTGACAACGGGGACGAAATTACGGTGGAAGCCATGGTTCATTTGGATGAATTGCGTGATCAGGCCGCCATTCTGACCAAGGGTCGAACGGACAACACGGGTTTTCCCGCAAACAACCAAAATTGGGCCTTCCGTCTGAAAAGGACGAGCGACGGACAAGCCGGAGTGAATTTTCTCTTCCGCAGCAAAGGGACCAAAGATCAACCCGCAGACTGGCATCGCTGGACGAGCAATCAGGGCTTTACGGTGGGTGAGAGCTGGAATCACGTCGCGATCACCTACCGCTTCGGAGACCCCGAATCCATTCGGGGTTACCTGAACGGGAAACCGGTCAAAGGCAAGTGGGACATGGGTGGCCCGACCACGAGGCCCCCGGTGGTCGATGACGATGAGGTTTGGATCGGTTCCTCGATGGCCGGAAACCTTAACAATTCCCTTTTTGGCTCGGTGGATGAGATCGCTCTATACCGGCGGATCGTGCCGGCGGAAGTTTTCGCCACTCGTTATCAGAGAGTCGAACCCGAGAGGATTCTTCCCGAGCCCAAACCCGGGGCCCTTGTCCTCACTCTGCATCCCTGGAACAACCGTTCGAAATTACCCATCAACCCGAAACCTGCAATCGGACAGTGGGAACAAAGCGCCCTCGGATTCGTCCGCTTGCCAAGGAAATACGACGACTGGGGCGTGCGGGAAGACTGGGGAGAAGGGGTGATTATCCGGGCCGTGTCCGAAATCGACTTGGAACCCGGTGACTACGAGTTTCTCGGTCGTAGCCGGGGTATCGCCCGTCTCTATGTCGACGGGGAGCAAATCCTCACCTTCCCGCCCGCCAGGCGTGGAGGTGGAGCCCATAATCAGGTTCAGCCCGTCTCTGCCGTTCCGCGCAAAGGCATGCGTCCCCGCTTTTTGGACGACATGGAGAAAATCGCTCTCTTCACGAGCTCAGGAGGAAAACACGTTGTGGTCTTCGACGTCATGGTGGGAGGTCCCAAGTTGCGCCTTGAATTCGGGGAAGGTTGTCTGGCCATCGCAAAAAAAGGCGGAATGTTCCGCTTGCTCGGACCAAATTCAGGCCCCGAATTGACCGATGAGGGATGGATGGACTTCGTGGGCCGGACCTCGGCCGAATTGGACCAACGGGACAGAAAAGCGAGACAAACTGCCGACCTCCATGGTGACTATTGGAGGAAACGACATGCCCTCGCCCGAGAGAAGCTGACTTCTGATACCACAAGCCGTCAATCCATCGATCAATTGATCGACAAGCGGATCGATCAAGCCCGCAGGGACTCGGGCAACCCGGACTCTTTCTTTAACGCGGAGGTCCGCCCCATACTTTCGGAGCATTGCTTCCGATGTCATGGGGAGAAGGAAAAGGGCGACTTGAACTTGCTGGACTTGGAAAACCTTCTTGCCGGAGGGGAATCGGGTTTGCCCGCCATCGTCCCGGGCAAACCCGAGGAAAGTCATCTGCTTGCCCTCGTTTCGTCCGGAAACAAGGATGAGCGGATGCCTCCGAAGGGGGATGGGCTCGATGATCATCAACTGGTAATTTTGAAAAAATGGATCCTCCAAGGCGGGAAATTGGAAAAGGAAGCCAAGAAAGTTTCCGAAAGAACTCTCCTCGTGGATGACCTGACTTTTCTTAGGCGGGTTTGGATAGATGCCTTGGGTATGGCTCCTCCACTCGAGGTGATACGCTCCTTTCAGGCGGATGCCTCCACCGAAAAGCGGGCAAAGATGATCGACCGGGTCATCGAGAAGGACGGATGGGCGGACAATTGGGTAGGTTATTGGCAGGACGCCCTCGCCGAGAACCCCAACCTTCTCAAACCCAACCTGAACAACACAGGCCCTTTTCGATACTGGATTCTCGATGCCTTGAGAGACAACAAATCGATGGATCGTTTCGCCACCGAATTGATCATGATGCGCGGAAGCAGGTGGGACG
>JAYOII010000510.1:0-2031 GCA_038118685.1 Opitutia bacterium | reverse complement strand
CCGGCAAAACAAGAAAGCGGGGCGTTTTTCTTGTCACTCCCGCTCCCGGGGTGAATCCAAAGAAGGTCGTCCCCTCCGGTCCAATGATCTCCAAGCCAAGCTCGTTTGGAATATTCCTCCGGCCAGTCCCATTCAAGTTTCGAGAACATCGTACGGGAAAAATGAACGCATCCGGTTGGCCGGGATTCCAGAAAATAAAGATTTTCCGATCCTCCGGCCCTTAATTCACGTTTCCATTCCTCGTCCCGCCAAAAGGTAATCACGTCCGAACCAGGAAGCACTTGCCCCAAGGAATCCAAGTCCGCATCAACGTCTTTCAAGATGAGGGAATCCGAATTATCGGGCAGGAGAGAATGGTATGAGGAACGAGTGAAAAGAATGGTTTCGTCGTAGAAAGCAAGAGCTCCACTAAGCGCAGGAAGGCTCAAAAGGAAATCCCCCAATCCGCCCGACCTGATGAATACGACTCTCTTGCTCATGCCCTCGGGGAATCGAAACGGGCAAAGCAATCATTCGCCGGTTTGCGAAGAATTCTTTTCGACAAAAGCCCGGATCGCAGACGGGGAAACTGGCGAGTCGTACTTGACCGGGGTTTTTTCAAGGAGTTGCTGGAGAACCGGAGAGGTCGGCTTTTCCATCCCGGCCTTTTCGTACAGGTCGGGAAACTTGGCCGGGTGAGCGGTCGCTAAAACGAGATGTTTTTCATCCGGGGACAAGGCCTTGAATCCGCAAGCCGTATGCGGATCGACCCAATAACCATATTCCCGATGGACCGAACGGATAATTTCAGGAATCTCGGAATCGGTTGCGCTGGAGCTCGAAAACCCATCTACGGCCAAGTTTTCGAAACAATACCTTCCTTCTTCGCGGAAACTGTTCATGACCTCCCGAACGCGGGCGGAATCTCCATCAAGAATGAAATAAAGCAGGCGCTCGAAATTGGAAGCAACTTGAATATCCATGGAGGGAGCCAAGCTGGGAGAAACTTCTCCGAGGGAGTACTCTCCCGAATCAAAAAGCCTGTGCAAGACGTCGTTTTGATTGGTTGCAACACGAAAACCTCGTATGACAATGCCCATCTTGGTCAGCAACCACCCGGCAAAAACATTACCGAAGTTTCCCGTAGGCACGACGAAAGTCGTATTTTCACGATCCCGGGAACCCAAACGCAACCAAGCGAAAAGATAATAAACGGATTGAGCAAGGATACGGGCCAAGTTGATCGAATTGACTGCGGAGAGGCCGACTGCTTCCCGAAAGGGCAGATCGGAGAACAGTTCCTTGACCGTGGACTGGGCATCGTCGAAGGTTCCCTCGATAGCCAAAGGAAATACGTTGCCGGCGCCCGTGCAGGTCATTTGACGTTCCTGCAATGCAGAGACTTTGCCATTGGGGTAAAGAATGAATACTGTGACCCCTCGTTTACCGATCAGTCCCGAAATCGCGGCCGCCCCGGTATCCCCGGAAGTGGCTCCCAGAACCGTCAGGTTCTTTCCGGTTCTTGCGATCTGGTGCTCGTAAAGGTTTCCGAGGAGTTGCAAGGCAAAATCCTTGAAGGCCAAAGTCGGACCGTGAAAAAGTTCAAGGACTTTGCAATTTTCGCTCAACTCGACGATGGGAGCGATTTGAGGGTGGGAAAAGGTGGAGTACGAACGATCGATGGCGTGCCTCAAAACGTCCGCGTCCAAATCCGTGGCAAAGAAACGGAAGAATTCGAAACACAAGTCCGGGTAAGAAAGGTCATCCCAATGATCCGTGGACTCGCTCAAGTCGGGAAAAGTTTCCGGAAGATACAAGCCTCCGTCGGGAGCAAGGCCTTGGGCGACGGCTTCCGAAAAGCCAACGGAAGCGGACTGACCGCGGGTGCTTACGAAACGCATTTCTCCAATGCCGGGAAGCCTTGAATCCTTGGGGAATTTACTTGCCCAAGCCAAACGCCCGATGAGCAACCCGGGTCGCCTCATCGCCAAACTCAGGGCTTACGGCGACGGAGATCTTGATTTCCGATGTACTGATCATCAGCATGTTGAT
>JAYOII010000509.1:0-2040 GCA_038118685.1 Opitutia bacterium | reverse complement strand
TAGCTTGTTTTGCACAGGATCCGAATGCCTTACATCCATTCACGGATGTCAATGGAAGAACCCTTCAGGCTAAACTGATTGAAGTGGATGCCGATTCCGTCAAAATTGAATGGAACGGACAGACCTTTGCCCTGCCTTTAGATACTCTCGATTTGACCACCCGTAACCTGGTTCGTCGGTTGACCCGTTCCACCACACCCCAAGGATCAAGTGATATTCACGATTGGACAGATACCCAGGGAAGAAACATCAAGGCTAAGTTTGTCAAAGCGGATCAGACATCATTGACATTGGATTGGAACGGGAAAGTGACCACCCTGCCACTTTCCATGTTCAGTGAATCTTCCCGTAAACTCGCAGCTAAATTACAAAGTGAAAAAACGCCTGCTCCGATAGCAACGCCGGGCCAACCAGCACCTAAGATTGATCTCAAGGGAGATTTGAATCTGGCACGGGAATATCCCTGGCAAAACACTGCGGGTCGAGTTGCGAGTGGATTGTTTATTTCTTTGGGTAAGACGGAATTAAAAATTTCCATGAACCGTGGGACCCGTGAGGTCGCGATTCCAGTAGATTCTCTGAACAAGGATTCCTTAGCCCTTGCCAAAAAGTTACAAGTACTCGCTTCCGCCGAGCAAAAGGAATTGGCTGCTCTTGCTAAGAAACGTAAAGCCATGAAAGTACCTGCCGTAACTGAAGCTGATCTCGAGATTGAACATGAATTCATGAATTCCAGTGGGCAAGCGGTGAAGGCTCAATTCATGGAAGCAGATGACAAGATGGTCTCTTTATTAATGCCTAGGCGGTCCAAAACTCCTTTTAAACTGGCGTGGACTTCCTTTGCTGATGAATCAGTGGCGAAACTCGAAGCATTGCGAAGGAAGCGAGTAGAGGTTGATAATGCAAAGCCAAGGATCATTGCTGCCAAGGGTAACCGTCTTTCTTATTACGGAAGTGGAAAATACAAAGGGTATAATACGGTCTTTGAAACTGAAACTTATGCTGTAGGGGTTCCTGCTTCTGGAAGTGGATTGAGTATTTTTGTTAAGCAGGAAGCCGTGGAGAATGGCGTGTCTGCAGGGCCATTGGGAATTCTACGGATGTCCGTTGGCTTTGGTACCAGGTACACGGACAGAACTAACCCCGAGCGTCCGAGAAGGAGGAGTCGAGGAATCAAGAGTTTTGATTCTTCTCCAGAACCATCCACTGAAAGAGACGAAATCAAACTGACCGGAAAGTTTACCAATGATGGTACCTTCGAGTATAATATTCGGATGACTCGTAAAGGCTTGGAGTTTTGGTCACGAATTAAAGATCCCAGCGGTGAGGATTGGCCTACAAGTCACCATGTGGGGATGTCTTTTAAAGGTACGGTTCCAGGTGTTAGAAATATGCAGATGAATCAAATTAAGCCCGTTATTGGAGATGGGGCTTTCTATGCACAACCCGTGGAGGGAAAAACAGTAAAGCTACCTTTCGGCGATAGTTGGGTGGAATTAATGAAAAATGTAAAACGAGGAGCTTTGAGTAATTTGAAATCATTTGAAGCCAAAGGGACTCCTTACGATCCAATGAGGATTGTTGTGACTCCTTTTGTTAAAGATATGAAACTCGAATACAGTCGTACCTACTCTTACATGTACCCATTACAGGGCATATCTTTGCGTTATACTTCCTTGGAAAAGAAAACCGAGATTCCGCGCAACCGTGCTTTGAAAATCAATTTACTCCCAAAGTAGTAGCTTCGGGCAGAATTTGCTGATTACTTAAAGGCAGACTGAAGGTTATTCAGGCTGATCTGGGCACATTCTTCAGGGGTGGGGTGGTAGTCAAAGGGCTCAACAGATACCCATCCTTGGTATTTGATTTCCTGTAGTGCTTGGGCCACCGCATGGAGATCAGTCGGACCTTGTCCGGGACCGCGGTGGTTAACATCATTTCCGTGAAAGTGAGCTACTTCCCAGCGATGATCGTAAATTGTGGCAAGCGTGCCGGCAGGTTCATGGGCCATGGCTTTCATATCTAAATGCATTCGACAGG
>JAYOII010000508.1:0-2041 GCA_038118685.1 Opitutia bacterium | reverse complement strand
AGCGAATAGTCATTCGTAACTTGTCCGAGCGAATCTCTTTCTATGAAAATTATTCGAGCTGAGACCAACCTTTTCTGTCTTGTCCAATTTGAAGCACTCCAAAAAGGAAAGCGATACCAAGCAATCCGCTTAATGACGAAATGATTCCGATCCCCATATAGAGGTTAAAGAAGAAAACCATTGCTGCCGAACAGACAAATCCCCAAAACCCCCACATCCTCCATCTAAAGATAGCGATACAACAAGAAACGTTGAAAATTCCAACAATTACCATAACGCAAACCATCCAAATTGGTAATCCAGACAAATTTTTTATTTTTTCAGATAAGAAGAAATAGCTTAGATAAGAGATGGAGGTGATACAGTTGACTATGATCATGAAAATCAGATACGCCGTTAGACATCCATGTCTTTGTTTGTTTCTCTGTTTTAAATCAGGCTTGACTTCGGTTGTTTGAATTATGGGTTGAATTTTCTTCTGTTCTATCTCCGTTTGCAAGGGCTTTGATTCAGAAATTATTGTTGCCACTAGTTCGTTGGGACCACCGCATTTGGGGCAAGCATTTGCTCTTTTCGAAAAATCTGATCCGCAATCTGGACATCTAGTCAAACCTGCGTTTTCTCTCTCTGTTGGTTCGATGTAGTTGTGTGCATTATTGGAAAAAGAAGGTGGCAAAGGAGGCGGTTGCTGCTCCATCACGACTCCGTGCTTTTCCCAAGATGGGTCGGACAAAGGAAGCCACCCGCTCATGCCTTTCGTCCAGGCTAGCGTCTTCTCGCCGTACTTGCCCGAATCTATACCTGCCTGAAGCTCGGCTTTGGTAATGCTAAGTTTCTCCTGTCCGTCATCGGAGACAAAAAACTTCTGTTCGGGCAAATCCATCACCCGATCCAAGCATCCCCTTTGTCCCGCGTCAACCCCCCGCTGCCCGATCCTCCCGCTTGACTGCACGGGGCGGGCGTGGTTGGGTGAATACCGTGAAATTCTTGTCGGCATGCATTCTTTTCCTTTGGGGGTTGGCGCTCACGGGAGCGGAACCGGCGCGCACCTGGATCGATCTTAAGGGGCGTAGTATGGAGGCCAGTTTCATCAAGTACTCGGGAGACAAGATCGTGATCAAGAGGACAGACGGACGAGTTTTTACGGTTTCTCCTTCTCTTTTCTCGTCAGCTGATCAGGAGTACTTGGCGGATTTAAAAAACGAAAGTGAATACTTCAAGGGCGCGACCATCGTGGTCTCGGTCAAGGGCGAGGTTTTGATTGATGACCCGAAGAAAGGTTCAGGTGGTTCGTACTCGGATGGTAACTACGGTTCGGTAACAAAAGCCAAGGAAGGGGATATTCTTTCAGTTGGTTCGGAAATCAAGGTGGGATCGGAATCCGAAATTATCTTGCTCTTCAGCAACGGTACGATAACCACGCTCGACGCGAACACCCAAATGACGGTGCGGACGTTCCTTCAGAATGGATTCGAGCAATCGGATAAGAAGGTGGTGGAGATGGATGAGGAAGTCAGTTCGTCGACTTTGTTACTTGACCTGCAAGTCGGCGACATGGTGGTCGACGTTCGAAAGCTTAGAAAAAAATCAAACTTCGAGATCACCTCACCTTTGGGTGTTGCGGGGATCCGAGGAACGTCCTTCAGGCTCTCGGCCTCCGCGGATTCGACCAAACTCTCGGTTCTTACTGGTCTTGTGGGTTTCGTATCCAGTGATAAAAAACAAAATCAAGTGGGTGCCGAAAAAGTTCTTGTTTCATCCAAGGGCAAGGAATCGGTGATCAATGACCTTGTCGATTCACAAAAACAATCGATCGCCCAGACCATTGCCAAAGCGAAGGAAGAAGCCGAAGAGATCAGTCTTTCCATGGTAAGGGATAAATTGGGTGAGAGTTCAAAGACTTGGGATGAAGAACTTTCTCCATTCGACAGCAAACTCAGCCCCGGATTGATTGAGTTGTTTCCTGTTATTCTTAATTCGAGTGGAAAGGAAGTTTCGAAAGAAGTGTTAGCCGGGAAAATCATTGGAATCTATTTTTCTG
>JAYOII010000507.1:0-2049 GCA_038118685.1 Opitutia bacterium | reverse complement strand
TCCTCGAAGCCGCCGGGGTCAAAAACGTTTTGTCCAAGTCACTTGGATCCAACAATCAACTCTCGGTCGTTACCGCTACTCTAAACGGACTTTCCCGACTTCGTACGGCCGATCAAATTTCAAACGTGCGCGGAGAGGAAGTTCAGGGGCCATCCTTTACTCGAATCTCATCGCCTTCCCAACCAGTTGCGTCCGAGAGCGCTGAGCCTTCCACCTAAATATCCATCTAGTTATGAAAGAAAGCGAAATTCCAGCTGGCTCCAACAAAGGAAAAAGGCGTTTGGGCAGAGGCGAAGGCAATGGCCACGGCAAAACTTGTTGTCGCGGTCATAAAGGAGCGGGCGCCCGGGCCGGTTATTCTTTGAGAGCCGGATTCGAGGGAGGACAAATGCCTTTGTTCCGAAAACTTCCCCAGCGGGGATTCAACAGAAGCCGGTTCCAAACCCCCTGCTCCGTAGTAAACCTTGCCGATCTATCCAAAGTCGAAGGTGACAAGATTGACCTCGAGACCCTCAAGCAGGCAGGTTTGATTCGCCCTAATTCCAAGAACGTAAAACTTTTGGGCACGGGAGATGTGGACAAAGCCTATTCGGTCGACGTTACTTTGGCATCCAAATCCGCCAAGGAAAAAATAGAGGCTGCAGGCGGGTCATTCGTTTCGGAATAAGTCAGGCGAATTCTTTTCCATCATGCTTTCTGCGTTCACCAACTCACTCAAGATACCTGAGCTCAGGCAAAAGATTTTCTTTACCTTGGCTTTGTTGTTTATTGCTCGGGTTGGAGCGAATATCCCTTTGCCCGGTGTCGACCCTACGCCCATCAAAGATTTCTTTGAATTTCAAGAAACCAAGAGGGCGGATTCCGGGGGCAATGACATTCTTGGCTTTTATAATATGTTTACCGGAGGGGCTCTTTTGAACGGAGCTCTGTTTGCGTTGGGCATCATGCCCTACATCAGTGCTTCGATCATCATGCAACTTATGGGTGCTGTTTTTCCTCAGCTTGCCAGGTTGCAACAGGAAGGAGAACCGGGGAGACAAAAGATTTCTCAGTATACGAGATACCTAACTATAGTAATATGCATGGTTCAAGGCGGGCTACTGGCGGTAGCTTTGAGAGACAGTCCGGGTAGCTTAATCAGTGGGTTCGACGTCAACCAATTCGGAAGCATCGTCGTTTTTGACCCCAACTCTCCCTTGCTGTTCCTTTTGTTGACCGTGGTCTTTCTGACCACAGGCTCACTTATCCTAATGTGGTTGGGAGAGCAGATTACGCAACGCGGAATTGGAAATGGTATTTCTTTGCTTATCACGGTTGGAATTTTAGCAGACTTGCCCAAGGCTTTGCACGATGCTTACGCTTTGGTTTTCGAGGCCGATGGCAGCAATAATTTGGTCCTTCTCAAGGGCGTGCTCATGGTGGGCTTGTTCCTGCTCGTGGTTTGTGGGATCATCGCCGTAACCCAGGCCCAAAGAAAAATTCCGGTTCAATATGCCAAGCGCATGGTTGGGCGGAAAGTCTTTGGCGGCCAAAGTTCGTTTCTTCCTCTCAAGGTAAATTATGCAGGAGTCATGCCGGTTATTTTCGCCAGTGCTATTCTGATGTTTCCGGCTCAACTTCTCCGTACCCTCGGGGCCGCCATGGCTGATTCGCCGGGTGAGATGAATTGGGCAATCGAGTTGGGCAATGTTTTCGCCAACCGAGGTTGGCTTTATTACGTGGTGTATGGCGGTTTGATTCTCGTCTTCAGTTATTTCTGGGTCTCGATCATGTTCAAGCCGGTGCAGATAGCCGATGATCTAAAGAAAAACGGGGGGTATGTTCCCGGCATCAGACCTGGAGAACCCACCTCTCGGTTCTTGGATTTCGTAATGACTCGTCTTACCTTGGCGGGTGCGATTTTCCTAACCATAATCGCGGTTTTTCCCGACTTCATTTTCACCACCGCCGGAGTATCTTACAACGTAGCTACCTTCTTCGGTGGCACGGGCATGTTGATTATTGTCGGCGTGGTTCTTGACACGATGCGTCAGATCGAAACCTTTCTGC
>JAYOII010000506.1:0-2054 GCA_038118685.1 Opitutia bacterium | reverse complement strand
ACCTCCGACGACAGCGAATTGCTTTTGCAAGACAGCACCTTGAGCGTAATCGCCCCGAAGGACGGGGTGTACCGGATCGAGGTTCGCGATTCTTCTTACAGAGGAGCGAGCAATTACCGGTACCGTTTGCACGTTGGGAACTTCCCTCGTCCCTTGGTCGTATTTCCGGCCGGCGGGGAGGCCGGCAAGATTCAGGAGTTCACTTTTCTAGGCGATGCAAAAGGAGAGTTCAAAACCAAGGTTACACTCCCGGCAAACCCCATTGACAATGAGTTTGCCTACCATCACGCGGAGAGCAACCTTTCTTCTCCGAGCCCCAACCGAATTCGCGTCTCTGCGTTCCCATCCCTGCTCGAGGCCGAGCCAAACCAAAGCAGAAAGGTGGCAACCGCAACCGAGTTGGCCCTCCCCCTTGCTTTCGACGGAATCATACAGGAGGACGGAGACATCGATTACTTCCGGTTTCATGCCAAGAAGGGACAAAGATACTACATTCGGGCCTTGGCCCGGGCGGTTGCCTCTCCCCTCGACCCGGTGTTGAATCTTTACGACGGGGAGGGCAAATCACTCGTCGGCAACGACGATTCCTCAAACGGGCCGGACAGTCTTCTTACCTACACTTTCCCCAAGGACGGCGAATACCTGCTCAGGATCACGGACCATCTGAGCAAGGGAAGCCCAAGACACGTCTATCGAATCGAAACCCATCTCCTTGCCCCCGAAGTTTCCGCGTCCATCCCGATGTTTCGAAACCGGGACACCCAGACCCGGCAAATGCTCCCCATCGCCCGTGGCAACAGCGTGGCGACTGCCCTTAACATCAGCCGCAAAAGCTTCCGCGGAGACTTGGAACTTCTCGCTCAAAACCTCCCGGCAGGCGTAACCATGGAAGCTCCCGCCGTGCACGAAAGCTTTACCAGCACCCCCATTCTTTTTAGGGCCGCACCCGATGCTCCTTTGGCCAACTCGTTGATCGATCTGCGCCTCAAGCACGAAAACAAGGAGAAAAAACAACTTGTCGAAGGATCCTTTGCTCACAGCGTGAGCTTGGTTTACGGAGCCCCCAACAACCGGACTTATTACGAAACGAAGGTGAACCGTCTGGCCGTCGGAGTGGTGGACTCACTGCCCTTCAAGGTCAAGCTTCACCAACCGATCACGCCCATCGTCAAGAGCGGGTCGCAAAACCTGAAGGTTGAAATCATCAGGGACGCCAACTTCACCAAGGCGGTCACCGTAAGAATACTTACCCGTCCTCCCGGCATCGGAGCAACAAGCGCCGTTACCGTAGCCGCGGGGAAAAGCATCGGCTACTACCCCTTGACCGCAAACGGCGGAGCCCCCGTAGGGGTTTGGAAAATCGGCGTGCAGGCCGAAACCGCCGCGCCGGGTGGTGGCATCTGGCGGGCCGCCTCCGACTTCATCGATCTAAGAGTGGAAGAACCCTACCTTTCCATGAAAATCAACATGACTGCCGTTGAACGGGGAAAAAACGGCGAGATGCTCTGCGACTTGAACCTGAAACGGCCGTTCGAAGGAATGGCGACCGCTGAACTCAAGGGCCTTCCTCCGTTTTCCTCGACCACGAAGATTGAGTTCGACTCCAACACTTCTCAAATCAGTTTTCCCATCGCAACCGAGGACAAATCGAGAGCGGGCTTGACCAAAAACCTGTTTTGTTTCGTGAAAATACCTTTCTCCGGAGAACTCATTACCCATACCGTAGGCCAAGGAGGCCAAATTCGCTTGGACAACCCACCTCCCAAGCCGAAGGCACCCTCGAAAACACAACCGAAACCAACTGTAGCGAAGGCTGCTCCCAAGCCCGCCAAGAAAAAACCCCTCAGCAGGCTTGAGCAACTCAGGTTGGCGGCGCAAGGAGGGTCGAACTGAACATGAGAACTTTTTATATCCTTATTCTCTTTGCCGGTGGAAATTTTTTGTTTGGCACTCAAGAGGCTCCCAATCCACCTGACAAGTCCGCTCCTGAGGCACAAGCGCCCGAACACACGCCACCTTCCGTAACGGCCGAGCCCTCACCGGCTCCGGCACCT
>JAYOII010000505.1:0-2056 GCA_038118685.1 Opitutia bacterium | reverse complement strand
TGAGCTCAGGGATGTAATCGCCAGTCGCATGCCAGGTAACATCGACCTGATCAATTTTCAGCGCGACAAATTGGCGGGACAGGTCTTTGGTGTGCCTTTCATCGGAACCTTTCCTTGGGGCAAAGACAATACAGCTAAATTCCCTATGGACTTCCTAGGTACTACCACTGCAATCTATTTCTGGTCAAAGGAGGATGGTGGACTTGATGACCTAAAGGAGCTGGCAGAGGCTTGGAAGATTAAAACTTCGGATTCAGAAGTTGCAGCAGCGGGTCGTTTCCGGGGCGTAAGTATGAACCTGGACGACCTGGCGGATGGAGGTGAGAGCATTCTCCGCGAACACGGTCTGGATTGGCCGGCACTACGCATGGAAGGAGGAACAAAAAATCCAATTTACAAAGCATATTGCCGTTTTCACCCACGGGTATTGAGAATAAGTCCGACAGGCTATGCAGCCATTTACTTGACCAGCAGTCGGGATAGCCGGGGGTATGAGCGAAATCTTCAATCTTGGCTAGCCCGTCAATGGACAAAGGCTGATTACAACAGTCATCTTCAATCGATCTTTGCGGGAGAGTTTCTGGTGATTGACCCAGAGGGCCCGTTCGACCCATCTGCCCCCCCTGAGTGGAAGTCGGTTTCAAAAAATGGAGAAAAGATCATACGTACAAATGCATCGGTTCCCCAGGAAACCATCCAAAACATTCAGGAATTTTTCATCCCACCTCCCCTTCGATACAATATCTCATTTACTCAAATGGTGGAAAAATTTGAGAGAGCCGATAAACTCTGTCGCGAAACCATTTCCTCCCATTCAAACGCACCAGATCTTTGGATCGTGCGGAACCGTCGGATCGTAGCTTTGTGTGGTTTGTGGAAACTAAAAGGAGAGTATAGCTATTTTGCTCAAGCTGTTGAGGAGGCCAAGGCCACGCTTAAATCGAATCTTCCCGAAGGCGTGGATATTATCGCCCGGTTTTGCCTGGCTAGGGAGTCCCTGCGTAATGAAAATACAGATGCCGAAGATTTAATCCGTGACTTCACCAAGATGGATGGGGAAAAAGAATACGCCCCCTCACTTGCAGTCGCTTCAATTCTTTCCCTCGATTTTGCCGACCGAAAGCTTCACGAAAAATACCGCCGGGCTTACCTCGACGAATATGCCGAGCACCGTACCATGTGGACTGCAACTGCCTTTTTCCTGGACCGTTATCATCGCTATTGGATGTATCACCCACCGTTTGTCGCAGGTTGGACTTATGGAAGACGGCAGGGGCATTTTCTTGCAGTCGGAGAGCCCGAGGATGCCAATCGCTCCCTTCAACTTGAGCTCATTACATTGGACGGGAAAACGGTTCGCTTTCCAAAACAAGACAATGATAATTGGACGGTAATCAGTTTCGCACAGAATGCTGAGCAAAGTAACTACTTGGCCCGTTATGGTAAATTTGTCGAGGAAAGACCTGTGAACAATGTAGACCTTGTAACTGCAGTACTCGAAGACGATGCCAATGCCACCCGCCAAATTATTGATACGAAAAAAACACCGGATCTTTTTCCAACCATGCTCGTTCCGGGGGGAATCCATAATCCAATTACAAAAAAGCTGGGCATTACAATCGATGGAGAAAAAGTTGAGCCAAACCGTAGGGTGCCCAACCTCACGATTCTGCGACCTGACGGTAGCATAGCCCTAGCCTTATCCGGTTCGACCATGAAAAACATAAAGACCAATGTAATTCAAAATACGATCGAAATGGGCGATGAAAAAATGGTGGATGAAGCATTGAAGAATGGCAACATCGATGAGGCAAAACGCCTGGCGTTGCTATTCGCTCCTGAAGAAGATTTAACTTCAGATGGCGAGAAAAAGAAATCAGCAAAAAAGATATCAAATCCACACCTTCGTAGTCGTGCAAAGGTTTATCTAGCGATGAACGAACTTGGGTTAGCCGCAAGAGATGCACAAGAGCTTTACCTTTCGGCAAAGCAAAAAGCGGGATACATAAGTATGCAAACTACTGAACTAACTGAAGCTGAGGAATTCAAGGAAACA
>JAYOII010000504.1:0-2062 GCA_038118685.1 Opitutia bacterium | reverse complement strand
TAAAGCGCTTCCCAGCCTTTTGCTCCAATTGATCTTCAGTCAAAGCACTCATTTATCACTATGCGGCGACGGCGACGCCTTCCTCCGAGGGTTGAGAGGCTTGCTGCTGGCCCTCCATTGCGTTTACGATTTCATCGGGAAAAGACTGACCGGGCAGAGCAATGGCTCCGAATGGCTCGA
Organism: Opitutia bacterium; assembly: GCA_038118685.1. Lineage (GTDB taxonomy): Bacteria > Verrucomicrobiota > Verrucomicrobiia > Opitutales > Seribacteraceae > Seribacter. The sequence goes on along the minus strand of JAYOII010000504.1, from coordinate 1,882 downwards.
TTTGAGTTTCGCTTGGCAATTCCTGGTAAGCAAGAACAACAAGTTGAGGGTAAGATGGTTCCATGAAACGCCTGAAGGCCAGCCTCAACTCGGAAGTCGTCACGATGACAGGTGAAAGGCCTTTGTCACTCATTTCCTGAATCTTGGGCTCAATCTCGCCGATGATCCCTTCCGTAAGAGTCGGATCCATGACCATGCCTATGTCGAACTGACTTCTCTTGACGCGACTGACAAGAGTCTGCTCGAGCCTGGGCTCGAAAGTCATTGCCAGGAGCTTGTTCGGTTCGACTTCATACTCCTTGACGAAATACATCCCCAAACGCTTTCGGGATTGCTCGGAAAGATCGTCCGGGTTTTTCGTAAGCGATGCCATGTCGGCAATTGTCTCGAGAATCAGAGTCAAGTTCTTGATCGGGATTCTTTCACGAAGGAGATTCTGCAAGGTTCGTTGTATAATACCGACGTTGACCAAATCAGGCAGCAACTCACTTACCAAAGTGGGGTTCTTGTCTTTGATGAGATCCAACAACTTTTGGGTACCCTCACGCTCAAGAATCAAGTACGCCATCCTCTTGAGAACATCGGAAAGATGAGTCACCAAAACCGAAGATGGATCGACCACCGTACAGCCCTCGACTTCGGCATTTCTTTTCTCCTCTTCGGGCACCCACATTGCCTGTATCCCAAATACCGGCTCGACCGTGGGAATCCCATTGAGGCGACTTGCATCTCCGCCCCCCATGCTCATGGCCAACATTCTGTCGGGAATGATAGTGGAACGGACGATCTCTTTACCACGCAAAAGAAAACGGTATTCGTTCGGTTCGAGTTCAATGTTGTCCCTCACTCCTATGGTGGGCAAAAGCATTCCCATTTCTCGAGCAAAATTGGTCCTTGCCCCGGTTATTCTGTCGAGAAGATCTCCGCCTTTCTTCTTGTCGGCAAGGACAAGAAGACCATACCCCATCTCGAGAGCAAAAACTTCTTGCTCAATCGCATTTTCCATGGGTGAAAGCTGTGGCCCCGCATCCTCACCGGGGGCTCCGCCGGAAGCGAGAGCGGGATTGGATGGACTGCCGCCAGCGTGGGGGGCCGAATCGGTACCGCCAAGCTGCTCGAAGGATGTTTCCGCATCCGCTTTCTTGTGAAAATGAAAGGCGGCGGCAAAGCAGCCCATCGACAGAAGAAAGAAAGGCCAAAAAGTCTCGCTGAGGAAGAAAGCGAAAAGCAGAAGCATCACGCCACAGATTGCCACGGCCCTGGGATAGACCGTCAATTGACGCCCGACGAATTCTCCGAGGTCCGATTCCTCTGAGGAACGAGTCACCAAAATACCCGCGGCAATGGAAACGACGATGGCGGGGATTTGGGTAACCAAACCATCGCCGATGGAAAGAATCGTGTAGGTTTGCAAAGCCTCCGTCATCGTCAGATCACGCTGAAAATAGCCGATCAGAATCCCCCCGACGATATTGACGACGGTAATAAAAATGCCGGCGACGGCATCTCCCCTGACGAATTTGCTGGCCCCGTCCATGGAACCGTAAAAGTCGGCATCCTTTTGAATTCTCGCTCTTTTCTCAAGAGCTTCGGCCTCGGTGATGACACCCGAGTTCATTTCTGCATCTATGGACATCTGCTTGCCGGGCATGGCGTCCAGAGTAAAGCGGGCGGTTACCTCCGCGATCCTGCCGGCACCCTTGGTAATGACCACGAAATTGATGATCACCAAAATCAGAAAGACGATGATACCAACAATCTGGTTTCCTCCGACCACAAATTCGCCAAATGCATTGATGATCGATCCCGCAGCACCTGCACCCTGATGGCCTTCCAGTAAAATCAAACGGGTGGAGGCAATATTAATCGATAACCTGAATAG
>JAYOII010000503.1:0-2067 GCA_038118685.1 Opitutia bacterium | reverse complement strand
CCGAAACTCCGTTTTAAAGAAGATCAGGACATGGGCGACCGTTTGGCGGAGGCGGGTTATCAAATAATCGGAGACCCCGATCTCCAAGTTTATCCATCAATTAGCAATACGGTAAGCGAAGTACTCGAACGCTATGCTCGCTGGTATATGGATCCTGATGAAAAACCTTCATTGAAGGGCTATTGGCACAATCTAAAAGCGTCTTTTCGGCCCATGATGCAACGCGACCTCAGGGAGGGAGACTTGGGTTCTGCCTTTATCTCCATGCTCGCACCCCATTTTCAATTATACCACAGCATCAAAGCCCACCAATCAAAAGATGAAGTTTCTTCAGCCTAACAAACGCAACTTCCCATTCCAGACGAGCCGATCGCTTTCAATCAAATGAAACCGATTCCTGTAAACGTTCCTAAATTTGACGGCAATGAGGCCAAATACCTGAGCCAAGCCATCGAGAGCGAATGGATCTCAGCTGAAGGTCCCTTTGTCAATCAATTCGAACAACAATGCGCCAAGAGACATGGCAGAAAATACGCTATTGCGGTATCAAGTGGAACCGCCGCGCTACAATGTGCCGTAGACGCTTTGGATCTTTCCCCGGGGGATGAAGTTATCATTCCATCCTTCACCATTATCTCATGCGTAACTCCGGTAATAGAAAGTGGAGCCACCCCCGTCCTTGTGGATTGTGATCCCGAAACATTCAATTCAACGCCTGAGCAAATCATTTCGGAAATAACACCCAGGACGAAAGCGATCATGCTGGTTCACATCTACGGTCTACCCGTAGATGCCGACCCAGTGCTCGAAATTGCAAGAGAACGAGGAATCAAAATTATCGAGGATGCAGCAGAAGCCATTGGTCTTGAGTACAAGAATCGAATGTGCGGAAGCCTTGGTGACGTAAGTACCTTTAGTTTTTATCCCAATAAGCACATTACGACGGGAGAAGGAGGCATGATTCTGACTGATGATGACCTAATAGCCGAACGGTGTCTAGGGTCACGCAACCTATGCTTCAATGAATCCAGAAGATTTCGCCACGAGAGAATAGGTTGGAATTTCCGAATGACCAATATCCAAGCTGCCATTGGATTAGCCCAACTGGAAAAGCTCGACCAAACCATTTCACGAAAGCGTTGGATTGGGAAGAAATACAACGAACTGCTCGAGGAGTGCGCCTCATTGCAACTCCCTATGCCCGAGACTCCCTACGCGAAGAATGTCTACTGGGTTTACCCGGTCGTATTGAACGAATGCTCTCCCGTAGAAGCACCTGAAGCAATGGCCAAGCTAGAGGAGCTGAAGATTGGAACCCGCCCTTTTTTCTATCCCATGCACAAGCAACCCGTGTTCCGTAAAATGGGTCTGTTCGAAAATCAATCATGCCGGAACTCCGAACGCCTTGCAGAAAAAGGTTTTTACGTCCCCGCAGGCATAGGAATATCAGAAGAGGAAATTCACTTCGTTGCGGATTCCTTGCGGAATACGGTCCGTAATTAGGCAAATCGCTTCAAAAAACAAGAACTGCAAATGAAAATAGGTGTCATTTTCCACGGCAATTCGCGAGCAGGCGGTTGCTATCAGCAAAGCCTGAACGCGACCCGACTACTATCTAAGGACGACAGTCCCCATGAGTTTCTTTATTACACACCCGACTTAGGCAACGCCCGTTCAGTCAACGAGGATGGCATCCAAGCAAAAACTTTCAAATTCGGCAAGAAACAGCGATTGGTCCATAGAATCAGGAAGCAAATCAGTCTCAATCGCATTCTTGGCAAATTTCACTTTTTCCAACCCTTCGACGCCATTTTTGAAAAAGACGGTGTGGACTTGCTTTACTTTACGGGACCTTCTCCGATTTGCTTGTTTTTGGAAAGACTGAACTATGTTCTAACATTTTGGGACTTGTGCCATCGAGATCACATGGAGTTTCCTGAAGTCAGGCAAAGTTTTGAATTTGAAGCACGGGAAAATCTTGCCCGAAACGCACTATCCAAAGCCGTAGCTGTAATTGCAGATTCACCGCTCGGAAAGCAAAACTTGGAGAGAAGATACGGTCTGGAT
>JAYOII010000502.1:0-2067 GCA_038118685.1 Opitutia bacterium | reverse complement strand
TTGGGCAAAATCCGCAATCGGTCCGACCTGATTGACGATGCTTCCGCTTGAATCGAGGGAAACCCCACTAAAAGCAGCCCCCAAAAACCCTTTGTGCTCGATTTGAGAAAAAGTGCTCAACGAGATCAATAGAGAAGCTGGGTAAAGAAAATATTTTTTCGGGAAGAATGTCATGAAGGAATCGAACACTCCTTCAGGGTGAAATTGTAAAGAATCTCAGTCAAGGGTTTTTGTTGCCATTGGCTTGGTTCTCGACTTTACAACGGAAACTAACGACAATTTAGATTTGCTATGATTATCACCAAAAAAAGGATGATTTTGGGAATCGCATTTCTCGGACTTAGCTACCTGAATGCAATGACTTTTGATTTTGGTCCGCTTAGCCAATCCAGCGTGATCGAGGTGGAGCTCAAGACAAACGGGAATTTTGCAAAACATGGCATCAGAGGAAACTTTTCGAATATCGGAGGGCAAATCCAATTCTTTCCATCAAACCCTACTTTGAGCGATGGAGAAGTATTGCTCGATGCCCGCTCCCTTCGGTTTGGCTATAACCGAACGAACCTGGATGCCCAGAAGGAAGACTGGTTGAGTTCGAAAAATCACCCCAAAATCGCTTTCAAATTGAAAAGCCTGAGTAATATAGTCTGGAAGGAAAGATCACTCTTCGCCCGAGCGCATGGTTCACTCTCTTTCAAAAGGATCAAACACGATTTTTTCTTGCCCGTTGAGATTCGCTATTTCCGCACCGAACGAAAAAAATATGACGGAAAACGGGGAGACTTGATCACAATCAAGGGAGAAAAGAGCTTGAGACTGGAGGATTTGGACATGGAGCAAGGAGCCAAGCTCGGAGACATTTCGAATACGGTTTTGGTAAAGATTTTCTTGGTCGGCGCATCGAACCGGGTTCGCCCTCTTCTCCCCACCCGCCTTCTGGTTTCACCTTAGAGCATTCGCCAAAGGCCTGAACCACCACAAGATCCCGTTTACGCGGGTTGCCAGGTGAGGGCGTGACAAAGAGCCAACCCCAAACCATCGGACTCGTCGAAAGGAAGAGCCTCGGGCAACCCGAGCATTTGGGCAAGAGTTTGGGCCATTTGTTCCTTGCTTGCCCGGCCAAAACCAACGACAGCCTGCTTGACCCGCAAAGGAGCGTATTCGAAGACCGGAATATCCCGTATGGCGGCGGCCGACAGGGCGGCTCCACGGGCAGCCCCCATGATTTGAGCAGTTTTGAAGTTTTGAACGTAAATAGTTTCCTCGCAGGAAAGGTGGCGAGGCTTCCAAAGATCGACAAGATTCGCTACGGCTTGGTGAATCAAGCCGAGACATTCGATGGGCGAAACCTTGGGCTTGAGCCTGATCGTTTCGGAATGAAGCAGCTTGTAGCTCGAACCGGCGCACTCAAGCACGGCCAATCCGGTTCCTCGCAAACTCGGATCAACGCCCAAAATCCGCCCCTCGTAAGGCGTCTTCTTGAGCAATAAGCTCGGATCGACCGATTTCGAAGCGGTTGATTGACCGGCCAAGTGCTTGGCCCATAGTTTGCGGGATCTTTGGCTCATGCTTTCAAATCTAAAAAAGCATGCGGATCCCTGCAATGACGATAAAGAGCCACACCAATCGCTCGAAAAGCGCTTGGTTTATGTATTTGACGACGAAGGGAGCAAGCCCGGCTCCCAGGACTGCGGGAACAAACATCCACCAACTCACCGACATGGATTCCCAAGTGATGATTTCCAATTCGATCATGAAGGGAATCTTGACGACGTTGACGATAAGAAAGAGCCAAGCCGAAGTGCCGATAAAAGCATACTTGGGAAGCCCCATGGCGAGAAGATAAAGCTGAGCGACGGGTCCTGCGGCGTTAGCGAGCATCGTGGCCAATCCACCGAGCAAACCGAAGAAAGCACCCAGGACGACCGACCCTTTGGGCGAAGAGCCGGAATCTTCGTGATCCGAAGAAGGATTGGTTTTTTTGCGTAACTTGACCGCAAAGTGCAAGGCGGTCATCCCCAACAAGATTCCTCCCACCACATATTTAAGCAATCGCACCCGATCGTC